>JBOHGX010000135.1:0-7161 GCA_050700255.1 Pseudonocardiaceae bacterium | reverse complement strand
GCGCAAGGTGATCCGGCCGGCTTCCAGCGCGGCCGGCGTGGCCGGGGCAACCGGGTACACAACGACCAGGCCTGACCCCCCCGACCAGCCGCGGTCCGCGCCGAGGTGGTCAGCATCAAACCGACCTCGGCCACCGCCGACTCGTGGGCCTGGGAATCACACGCTCCCACTGCCCGGTTGCGCGCCGTTGCGCTGTCGACAAACCAGGTCATCTCCCGGGCCTGCCGGGCCTGTGCCCAGGCAATCATCCGCTCCCAGGCCCCGACCCGCTCCAAAGCCTCGAACTCCGATGCTCCGGGTCGGTCTCGGCGGGTTGAGCTAGCAGATCCGCCAGCAGACGGTCTGGGAGGTACTCCGACCAGCGCACCGGCTCCACAGCACCGGGCTCCTCCATCGACCAGACAGTCGATGACCTCCTCAGCCGGCGCCGTGTCCGGTGGTGGCGCCACTCCAGATCGTAGAATCGAACACATATTCGAATGTAGCGCCGGTCGACTCGGATGGGCAAGCCGGGCGTGGGACGCGTCAGGAATGTCGGGGGACCAGGTTAGGGTGACCCGGTCTGTGACGGTCCGCGACCTGACGACTGCGCATGGTGATCAAGGAGGTCGAGATCCCGGTGCCCGATGGCTCCTTCGTCCACCTCCACACGCACACCGAGTTTTCCATGCTCGACGGTGCAGCTCGGCTGGACGATCTGTTCGCCGAATGCGCCCGGATGGGCATGCCTGCGCTGGCGATGACCGACCACGGCAACGTCTTCGGTGCCTACGAGTTCTGGAAGAAGGCCAACGCTCACGGGGTCAAGCCGATCATCGGCATGGAGGGATACCTCTCGCCCGGCTCCCGGCACGAGCGCAAGCGGGTGGTGCTTCGCGGTGGCGGCAACGACGCCGACAACCCGGGTGAGATGTACACCCACATGACACTGCTCGCTGAGAACACCGAAGGCATGCACAACCTGTTCCGGCTCTCCAGTCTGGCGAGCCTGGAAGGCTACTACTACAAGCCCCGGATGGACCGCGAGCTGCTCGAGACCTACGGCAAGGGCATCATCGCCACCACCGGCTGCCCCTCGGGCGAGGTGCAGCGGCTGCTGCAGCAGGACAAGTTCGATGCCGCCTGCCAGGCCGCTGCTGACTACCGGGACATCTTCGGCCGAGAGAACTTCTTCTGCGAGCTGATGGACCACGGCATTGAGATCGAGCGCCGGGTCCGCGACGACCTCGTCCGGCTCAAGAAGACGCTCGACCTGCCCGGACTGGCCACCAACGACCTGCACTACACCTACGCCGAAGACGCCAAGCCGCACGAGGTGCTGCTGTGCGTGCAGACCGGCAAGACCATGTCCGATCCCAACCGGTTCAAGTTCGACGCGCAGGATTTCTACCTCAAGTCTCCGGCACAGATGCGGGAGCAGTGGGACGGCGAGTTCCCGGAGGCCTGCGACAACACCCTGCGCGTTGCCGAACGAATACACGTGGAGTTCACCGAAGGCCGGGATCTGATGCCGCGGTTCCCCGTGCCGGAGGGGGAGAGCGAGGCCAGCTGGCTGGTCAAGGAGGTCGAGCGCGGCTTGAACACCCGGTTCCCCGGCGGGGTTCCGGATGGGCACCGCAAACAGGCGGAATACGAGGTAGAGGTGATCTGCCAGAAGGGTTACCCCGGCTACTTCCTGGTCACCGCCGACCTCGTCCAGTACGCCAAGGACAACGGCATCCGGGTGGGTCCCGGCCGCGGGTCGGCGGCGGGCTGTCTGGTGGCGTACGCGATGGGGATCACCGATCTCGACCCGATCAGGCACAAGCTGATCTTCGAGCGGTTCCTCAACCCGGAACGGCCGTCAGCGCCCGACATCGACATGGACTTCGACGAGCGCCGGCGCGGCGACATGATCCGCTACGTCACACAGAAATACGGTGAGGACCGCATCGCCCAGATCATCACCTACTCGACGATCAAGGCGAAGGCGGCGATCAAGGATTCCGCCCGGGTGCTCTACGGCCAGCCGGGATACTCGGTGGCCGACCGGATCACCAAGGCGATGCCGGCGCCGGTGATGGGCAAGGACATCCCGCTGAGCGGAATCTTCGATGCCAACCACAAGCGCTACGCCGAGGCCACCGAGGTCCGCGCGTTGTACGACGCCGATCCCCAAGTCAAGGAGATCATCGATACCGCCCGTGGGCTGGAAGGTCTCAAACGGCAGTGGGGGGTGCACGCGGCTGGTGTGATCATGTCCAGCGAGCCTTTGATCGACGTCATCCCGATCCAGCGCAGGGACTCTGACGGCGCGATCATCACGCAATTCGACATGGGCGCCTGCGAGACGCTCGGTCTGCTCAAGATGGATTTCCTGGGCCTGCGCAACCTCACCGTCATCGACGACGCGCTACGGAACATCGAGCTCAACGGTACGCCACCGTTGGACCTGGAGAACCTGGAGCTCGACAACGCGAAGGCCTACGAGCTGCTTGCCCGCGGGGACACCCTCGGGGTGTTCCAGCTCGACGGGGGCCCGATGCGGGATCTGTTGCGCCGCATGGTGCCCACCAGCTTCGAGGACATCTCCGCCGTGCTGGCGCTGTATCGGCCCGGTCCGATGGGGGCCAACGCGCACAACGACTACGCCGACCGCAAGAACGGCCGCCAGGAGGTGCGGCCCATCCATCCGGAGCTGGCCGAACCGCTGGCGGACATCCTGGGTGAGACCTTCGGGCTGATCGTCTACCAGGAACAGGTCATGGCCATCGCCCAACAGCTGGCTGGGTATTCGCTGGGTAAAGCCGATCTGCTGCGCCGGGCAATGGGTAAGAAGAAGAAGGAGATCCTCGACAAGGAATACGAGGACTTCTCCGGTGGGATGCGCGACGCCGGTTATTCGCCAGTCGCGATCAAGACATTGTGGGACATCCTGCTCCCGTTCTCCGACTACGCATTCAACCGGGCCCACACCGCCGGGTACGGGTTAGTTTCCTACTGGACCGCCTACCTGAAGGCCAATCACCCTCCGGAGTACATGGCGGCGCTGCTGACCAGCGTGGGAGACGACAAGGACAAGGCCGCCATCTACCTCGCCGAGTGCCGGAAGATAGGCATCACGGTGCTGCCGCCGGACGTGAACTCCTCCGAGCGAGATTTCACCGCGGTCGGTCATGACATCCGATTCGGTCTCGGTGCCATCCGCAACGTGGGCGGCAACGTCGTCGATGCGATCACCCGAGCCCGTACCGAGAAGGGCACCTATACCGACTTCTCCGATTTCCTTCGCAAGGTCGACGCGGTGGCCTGCAACCGGAAGGTCGTCGAGTCACTGATCAAGGCCGGCGCATTCGACTCGCTGGGTCATCCCCGCAAAGGCCTTCATCTGGTGCATGGCGAGGCAATCGATGCGGTCATGGATTCCAAGCGCGCCGAGGCGATCGGACAGTTCGACCTGTTCGGCAGTCAACCCGGCGATGATTCCGGTGTTGGGCTGTTTGATGTACCGGTGCCCCCTGACCAATGGGACACCAAGCATCAGCTCGCGCTGGAACGGGAAATGCTCGGTCTCTACGTGTCTGGGCACCCGCTGCGCGGTATGGAGCACATCCTGGCTCGCCAGGCCGACACCCCGATCGCGTCAATCCTGGACGGCAGCGTCACCGACGGCGCCCAGGTGATCGTCGGCGGGATACTCGCGAGCGTGACCCGGCGGGTGAACCGCAACGGTGAGCCGTGGGCGGCCGCTCAACTCGAGGATCTCGCCGCCGGGATCGAGGTGTTGTTCTTCCCCAAGACCTACTCAGTGGTCGGGGTGAATGTCACCGAGGACACGATTGTTCTGGTCAAAGCCCGAATGGCCAAGCGGGATGACCGGATCTCGCTGATCGCCAACGATCTCGTGGTGCCCGACCTCGCCCAGGCAAGCGGCCCTGCCGGCCTCGGACAGGCCGGCACCGGGCAGCCGGTGACGGTGAGCATGCTCGCCGCACGCTGCACGCCTGAGCGGGTGACCCGGCTCAAGGACGTGCTGGCCCGCCACCCCGGCCCGCAGGAGGTACGGCTGTGCCTGGTCAACGGCGGTCGCAAGCATCTACTGCGACTCGATGAGGGCCTACGGGTGACGCCGACCAGCGCGCTGATGGGCGACCTCAAGGCCCTACTCGGTCCCAGTTGCCTGAGCTGAGGCGCCAGTATTAATCACTGGGACACCAGTGATTCCTTCACATCGAAGGCCTGACGAACGCCACTTGTCGCAAGACCCCTCCCGGCGCGAATATTTGTGCATAGCAATGCTCGTTGGCACAGTGTTCATTAGGCACAGTGTTCATGAGGCACAGTGTTCGTTTGGCGCAGGGGGGATCTCGTGGACGACGGTTACGAGGTGTACTGCATCGCGGATCCGTTGTTTTACGATTCGATGATCGGGCCGAACCGCTCGGAGTCCTTTGATGCCGCACAACGCCCGGTTCCGGAGGGCTGGGAACGGCGCACGGCCAACAATTGGGTAATTATGAACCCGGTCGGCGCCTCGGTTCCTCAGCAGGGCTGGAAGGTTCACGCGTCGGCCTGCCTCGACAACGCCGAACGAATTTTGGAGATCGTGTGGGCGTACTGCATCCCGCGCCGGATCCACTTCAAGTTCCTGGCTTCTCGAAGCGCCGTCCACATGCGGAACGCAAAGTACGCGCCGCGAGGATCCAGCGGCAAATTCGTCACGATATACCCGGCTGACGTCGACGCGATGGGGATGATCCTGCACGACCTGGGTGACCGGCTGTCCGGCGAGCCAGGCCCGTACATCCTTAGTGACCTGCGCTGGAACGATGGCCCACTCTACGTCCGTTACGGCGGCTTCGCGCTGCGGCACTGCCTGTCGGCGCGGGGTCGCCAGGTCCCGGCCATCGAGGATCCCACCGGTACGCTGGTGCCCGACCGCAGGGATGCGGTGTTCGCCACTCCGCCGTGGGTGACGTTGCCGGACCTGCTTGTTCCCCAGCTCGCAGCGCGCAACGCCACCACAGTCGCGACGCTGCCCTACCGCATTGAGCAGGTCCTGCATTTCTCCAACGGCGGGGGACTCTACGACGCGCGGGACCAGCGGACCGGCGCCCGCGTGGTGCTCAAGGAAGCGCGGCCGCATGCCGGCCTCGCTGCGGACGGCGCCGACGCGGTCCAGCGGCTGCAACGGGAACGGGAAACGCTCGAACGCCTTGCGGGCATCGAGGGAGTGCCCGCGGTCCACGACCACTTCACGCTGGGCGAGCACCACTTCCTCGCCTTGGAGTTCGTCGAGGGAACGTCGCTGAACAAGGTCTTCGCTGATCGCTACCCGATGAGCAACCCCACTGCCGGGCGAGAGCAGTACGCCGTTTACACCAAGTGGGCGTTGCGGATCTGTGCCCAGGTCGAAGACATCGTCGCGGCTATCCATGGCCGCGGGGTCATCCACGGTGATGTGCATCTGTTCAACGTCATCGTTCGTGACGACGGCCGGATCTCCTTGATCGACTTCGAGGTCGCGACGAACATCGATGAGGTATGCCGCCCCACCCTGGGCAGCCCTGGCTTCGCCGCTCCGCGGGATCGGACCGGATTCGACATCGACCGGTACTCCCTGGCGTGCCTGCGCCTGGCGCTGTTCCTCCCGTTGACTGCCATGATCCGGCTCGACGCCAGTAAGCCCGCAGACTTCGTCGAGATCATCACCGAACACTTCCCGGTGCCGCTGTCATTCCTGTTCGAGGCCGTGCAGACGATCGCCGGAGCGGACAGTACCGACCGGGACGCACCGCGACCGCGCGCCAAAGCGCTCCCGCCGCTACCGTCCGCGACGGCCGGCTGGGTCGCCGTCCGGAACTCGATTGTGGATGGGATCTTGGCCAGTGCCACTCCCAAGCGCGCCGACCGCCTCTTTCCCGGTGACATCGCGCAGTTCAGTTCCGGCGGCCTCAATATCGCTCACGGTGCGGCCGGTGTGCTCTATGCGCTGGCGGCCACCGGGGCCAATCGATACCCCGCCGGAGAACACTGGCTGCTCGAACGCGCCGCCGCGGCGGCCCGCGGAACGCGGTTGGGTTTTTACGACGGGCTGCACGGTGTCGCGTACGTGCTGGCGGAGCTGGGGTATCGCCAAGCTGCCCTCGACCTGGTTGAGTTCTGCCTCACTGAGCACTGCGATCGGCTCGGTACGGATCTCTCCGGTGGTCTCGCCGGTATCGCACTCAATTTGGCGCACTTCGCGGGCTTGACCGGGGAACCCACGCTGTTCGAGCACGCGCTGCGGGTCGCCGACATGGTGGCCGATCGGCTGGGGACCGTCGACAGCCTCGGCGCGATCAGCGGCGGGGATCACCCTTATGCCGGGTTGATGCAGGGTTTTTCGGGACCGGCGCTGATGTTCCTGCGGCTCTATGAGCACACCGGTGACCGCGGGTTTCTCCAACTGGCCGGGACCGCGCTGCGCCAGGACCTGCGCCGCTGCATGGTGCGGGACAACGGCTCGATGCTGGTCAACGAAGGCTGGCGGGCGATGCCCTACCTCGACCGCGGCAGTGCAGGCATCGGCATGGTGCTCGACGAATACCTCACGCACCACTCCGATGAGGAATTCGTCCAGGCTGCGGCTGCCATTCGCAGGATCGCCCGGGTTCCGTTTTACATCCAGCCGGGGCTGTTCAGCGGTCGGGCCGGAATCATCCTTTATCTCAGCCGGGCGTACCTGCCTGGGCAGGCAGTCTGGAACCCTGACATCGCGGCCCAGATCCAACGCCTGAGCTGGCACCGCGTCGACTATCAGGGTCATCTCGCCTTTCCCGGTGAACAGCTGCTGCGGCTGTCGATGGATCTGGCGAGCGGGTCCGCAGGTGTCCTGCTTGCGCTGGGTGCGGCTGTGCACGAGCGCCCCGTCGGTCTCCCGTTCCTCTTCGAACCTCGGCAGCCCGCGCCGCACGTTGCCCCCGTGCCAGCGGTTCTGACTGGGGGGAACGGGCTTGTGTCCGCGTCGATGCTCGGAGGGAGGTGAAAAACCATGGCGCTTCTTGACCTCCAGTCCTTGGAGCTGTCCGGCCGCGACTGCGACTGCGACGACGATTACGACTGTGACAGCAGCAGCCTCAGCCTGCTGCTCTGCAGCCACTGAGATGTCACCACTGGGTGGTCCGGGGCAGCCGGCGTTGC
>JBOHGX010000134.1:0-3478 GCA_050700255.1 Pseudonocardiaceae bacterium | reverse complement strand
GCGTTGAGCTGCCGGCAGCGGGTATACGAGGCCCGCAGCGCAGGGTCGGTGATGCCTGCCGCGTCAAGCTCGCGGTTCATGTGGTTTCGGTACCCGTTGGACGGGACGGCACGGCCTCGGTGCGCGGCGTGCGGACACGCAGGCGCAGCGGGTCGCGGCGCAGCAGTGCGGCGCCCGCTAACAGCGCAATCGCCAGCATCCCGATGTGGTAGGGCACGGAGTCGAACGCGCTCTCTCCGGTGGGGTAGGTGGCAAGCACCAGCCAGATGGATCCCACGACAGCCCACGCTAGCCGACTTCGCCGCCAGGGTAGCGCTGCGGCGAGGACGAGGGCCCAGGTGAAGTACCAGGGCAGCGTGGCGGGCGCCAGCAGCGCTGACCACAGCAGCGCGATCGCCGCGCGACGTACGGCCTCGGGCCCTCCCTCCCTGGCCAACCACCACTGCCGGGCGAAGATGCCCAGAAAGATCACGGAGCCCAGGATCCTGAAGACGAAGATGAACGGGGTACTGCTGAGGTCATGCAGCGGCATGGTCACGCCGTAGGCGACCTGGCCCGCGGCGGTGGGCAGCGACATCCAGTTGATGATCAGTGACGGTGCGTTCAGGGCGGGGATCCAACCGAGACCGACCCCAGACAGCACCGTGACACCGCTGAACACCGTGACGAACACCGCCAGCCCCCCGACGCCGGCCCGCAGCAAGCGCGCGCCGCAGCCACCGGGGAGGTGGGTCGCCCAGATCCAGACCAGGAACGGCAATGCGACCCCGGCCGACGCTTTGACCGCCATCGCCACGGTGACCACCGCGATCCCAGCGACGTGCTTGCGCTGCAGCACCAGTAGCGTGCCCATGGCCAGCAGGCCGATCATCAGCAGGTCGTTGTGTGGTCCGCCGACCAGGTGCACGACGGTCATCGGGTTGGCGACCACCAGCCAGAGGGCGACGGTCTGGTTGCCGCCGAGCTGGTCGGCCAGCCGGGGCAGCGCGAACAGCAAGAGTCCTAGACCGACCAGCAGCACCAGTCGCATGCCGATCACGCCCGCAATGGCGTCCTCATCGGTCAACCAGTTCATGATCTTGGCGATGAAGATGAATAGCGGGCCGTACGGTGCTGGAGTGGTTTGCCATGCATAGTGCACGTTGTCTGCGATAGGTCCCGGCGGCAGCTCCGAAGGGCCCACTTGATAGGGATCCAGCCCACGCAGCGCCAGCGCACCCTGCGCCAAGTAGCTGTAGACGTCCCTGGTGAACAGCGGCGGCGACAGCACCATCGGTGCGATCCAGACGGCACCGGCGGCCTGCACATGCTGGACGGTCACGGTGCCGGCCAGGACGTCATGCCCCAGGCGCACCCATGCCCACACCAGCATCCCGACACCGAGGTAGAGCGCCACGGTGGCCAGGTCGCGACCGTGGCCATAGCGAATCCAGGACAGCGGCCCCGCAGTGATCAGCGGGTCGATGACAAGGATGCCGCCGGCCCCGACTGCCATGGTGGCCAGCAGCAGCGAACCGGCCAGACCGAGCAGCACCGTGCCGGACAGCAGCCGGCCAGGGCGCACTCGGTCCAGCAGCAGCAAGGTTTGTTCCCGCTGGGCGGCGGGGGCGGGACCGGCGTGCGCGTGATCTGGCTCAGCTATCGAAGACGGTGGGGTCGACATCATGGCGGCCCGTATGTTTCCACAGCGCAGAGTCACCTAAACCAGTAGTGGCCTGGTCGTGACCTAGTGGTTATCAGACTGGTGGTTATCAGACTGGATGACCCAGCCTGGACGGCTCGGCCTGGATGACAGTCGTTTCAGCCGCTCATGGCGGCACGGCGGCGGGCACCGGCGGCGGTGATCCGGGCCGCGGCGAGCTTGCCGGAGATGATCGCGGTGGGCACCCCGACCCCGGGCGTAGTGCCACATCCGGCAAGCACCACGTTGACCCGTCCGCGGACCAGGTTCGACGGGCGGAACGGCCCGGTCTGGGCGAAGGTGTGTGCTGCGGAGAACGGTGTACCGACCGCCAGTCCCTGGGCCGCCCAGTCGGCGGGGGTCACCAGCTGCTCGACCTCGATGGCATCGCTGAGGTCATCCAATCCCCGATGTTCCAGCGTGCCGACGATTTCATCGCGGTACGCCGATCCGAGGGTGGCCCAATCCAGTGGTGCGGTGTGCAGGTTGGGGCAGGGCGCGAGCACGTAGAGCAGCTCGCGTCCGGAAGGTGCGAGGGTTGAGTCGGTGGCGGTGGGCCGGGTGATCAGCAGTGACGGATCGGTCATCAGCCGTCCGCGGTAGATGATCTCGTTGAAGGTGCTTTCCCATGCCCGGCCGAAGAGGATCGTGTGGTGCGCCAGTCCCGGCCAGCCGGATCCGGTACCCGGCCGGACTCCGGCATGCAATACCACCGCCGACGGCGACCAGCGCAGTGGCACCGGCCGCCGGGGGGCCCTGCCAAGCAACCGATGGACCACCGGTAGGTCGGGAGTGAGCACCACTGCATCAGCGGCAAACCGCTCGCCGTCTGCGGTGCGCACTGCCGTGACGCGGTCCCCGGAGTGCTCCAGGGCGGTCACCGTGGTGCCATAGCGAAGCTGGGCGCCGGCATCGGTGGCCGCGTCGGCCAGCGCCTGAGGCAACGCTCGCATTCCGCCTCGGGGAAACCAGACCCCGGCCACGGTGTCCATGTAGGCGATCACGGCGTAGGCACCAAGGGCGCGCCGCGGAGGCACCCCGGCGTACAACGCTTGGAAGGAGAAGATTCGTTGCAGCCGCTCGTCGTGGAGGAACCGGCCGACCTGGGGGCCGAGCCTCCCGAAGCCGCCCAGTGCGGCCAGTGTGGCCAACTCTCGGACCGCGTCACGGCTGGCCACCAAGTCCAGCGGGGAGTCGAAGTTGCCGCCGATGAACCGGCCGATCTCGACCTGGTAAAGCCGGGTGAGCCAGTCCCGTAATCGCCGATAGCCCTTCGCTTCCTGCGGTCCGGCCACCGCCCTGACCTCGGCTTCCATCGCCGCGGCATCGGTGTGCACGTCGATCACCGAACCGTCGGCGAAGCGGGCCCGGTAGGCGGGGTGCAACGCCACCAGGTCCAACCGTGCGGCGACCGAATCGCCCACCGCAGCCAGCGCCTCGTCGATCAACTCGGGCATGGTGAGCACGGTGGGGCCGGTATCGAGGCGATAGCCCGCCAAATCCATCCGGCCGGCCCGACCGCCGGGATGCGGCTGCGCTTCGAGCAGCGTCACCTGGCGTCCGGCTCCGAGCAGGTGCAGGGCTGCGGAAAGCCCGGCCAGCCCGGCGCCGACGACTACCACGTGGGCGGTGGGTCCGGGCACAGTACGCACGCACGGACCCTAGCGTGGTCGTGAGTGCGTAACAGCACCTGATACCCGTGCGGGTCGCGCGTTCCGTGGTGAAAATGGGGGTTGGCTGCTGTTGTGCGGGTGGATGATCGTGGTCTGGGCCTTTCGAGGGGGAGGGTGGTGGAGC
>JBOHGX010000133.1:0-7060 GCA_050700255.1 Pseudonocardiaceae bacterium | reverse complement strand
GTTGCCGGGTCCTCCGGCGGACCCCCCGACGCCACCCGAGCATTGTCCGCTGCGGCCGCGGCGGCCCGCCTCGGTGGCGACGTCCCCGCCGCGTTGCGCTGCGCGGGCCCAGTGCGGCTGCGCCCGTGGCTGGACCGGATTGCCGTTGCGTGGTCGCTCGCCGACCGTTACGGGATCCCGCTCGCTGACCTGCTTGACGCGGTGCGGTCCGATACCGAGCAGCGGGTGCGCTTCGCTGCCGAGGTCCAGGCTCGGCTCGCTGGGCCCAGGGCGACCGCGGCGGTGCTGGCAGGGTTGCCGCTGCTCGGACTGGTCTTGGGTCACGCGGTGGGTGCCGCCCCGCTGCGGGTGCTCAGCGAGACCTCAGCGGGCCAGGCTCTGCTCGTGGTCGGCACCGGCCTGGCCTGCGCCGGGGTGCTCTGGAGCGCGCGGCTGATGTCCGGGGCGGTGCCCGCATGACGGCGCAGGCACTGGCCATGCTGATGGTGGCGATCGCGCTGGTGGTCGCCCCTGGCCCCGCGGGACCCCGGTCAAGGCTGCGGTCGAGGCGGGGGTCGAGGCTGGGGGAGTCGGCGCTGCAGCGCCGGCCCTGGACAACGGCATCCGTGACGCGGTGGGCACAACGCGGTGCTCGCACAGACGCCGGCGGTGAGTCGCTGGCACTTGCCGGGGCGTGGGAGCTGCTCGCGGCCTGCCTGCGGGCCGGCATGCCCGTCCCGGTGGGAGTGCGAGCGGTCGCTGAGGGGCTCGACGCTCCGGCTGGACCCGCCCTGCGCGCGACCGCTGAACTGCTTGCCCTGGGAGCTGAACCGGCGCAAGCGTGGCAGCCCGCGCTGGAATGCACCCCGACCGTGCGGTTGGCCAGGGCCGCGGCCCGCAGTGGCCGCAGCGGCACCGCACTGGCTGAATCGCTCACCCGGCTGGCTGCTGCGGTGCGAGCCGACGCCCGGGAGCTATCCGAAGTCCGGGCACAGCGAGCCGGGGTGCTGGTTGCAGGTCCGCTCGGGCTGTGCTTCCTCCCCGCCTTCCTTGCCATCGGAGTCATACCGGTGGTGCTCGGACTCGCCGCGGGCCTTGCGCAGCAGTGGTGATCAGAAATTCAGGACAGGAGACCGAAATGGTGAACAGAATGATGATCGGGAGCAGGAAAATGTCGCAACCGTGGTGGCGGCCGGTGAGGGCGCGCCTGGTGGATGCGGTTGGCGGGGAGGCGGGCATGAGCACAGCCGAGTATGCGATCGGGACAATCGCGGCGGCGGCCTTCGCGGCCGTTCTGTACAAAGTGGTCACTGGCGGCACGATCGTCGGCGTGCTCACCGACTTGGTGCAGCGGGCGTTGTCGGTGAACTTCTGATGTCTGCGCCGCCTGCTGCTGGCCGGGCCGGTGATATGCCGCCCGTCGATATTGTCACCGTCGACCGGGATGGCGACCGGGGCACGGTCACCGTGGAGGCGGCGCTCGCGCTGTGCTCGCTGGTGGTTGTGCTCGCCCTCGTGCTTGCCGCAGTGTCGGCGGTGGCGGCGCAGTTGCGGTGCGTCGACGCCGCCCGGGAGGCGGCGCGGCTAACCGCGCGAGGTGAGCAGGACCGCGCTGAAGACCTCGCCCGGCGGATCGCGCCGCGCGGCGCCCTGGTCCAGGTGACGGTCCGTGGCGACGAGATCACGGCGCGGGTGTCGGCGGATCCGGTAGCAGGGCTGCTGCCGGGCATCGAGGTCGGGGCCGAGGCGGCGGCGGTGCTGGAACCAGGTGGCCTGCCATGACGGCACCCACTGAGGGCGACCGGGGCGTGGCCACGGTGTGGGCGGCGGGGACCGTCGCGGTGCTCATGAGCATGGCCGTTTTCGGTGTGCACTTGGGCACGGCCATCGTCGCCCGTCACCACGTCGAGTCGGCAGCTGATCTCGCGGCGCTGGCCGGGGCCGGGATGGTGGTGGCCGGCGAGCGGTACGCCTGCGCGCAGGCTCGCCGCGTGACTGACCGGATGCGGGTGCAGCTGTCGTCTTGCCGGACCCAGGGATGGGACGTGCTAGTGGAAGTGGCAAGCCGGCCAGCCGGCTGGTTAGGCGAGCTCGGGACTGCCACCGGCCGGGCACGGGCTGGACCGGTCGCATCGTGATGGCGCCGTGGCGACGAGCGGTTGGCGAAAGCGCCGGCAACGTACGTGCGCCGGGTGGCTGCCTGGCGAAAGCCCGGCGGTATCCGCGCCGGGAGCTAGCGAACGCTCAACGCAGCAGAGCAGCCGACCAGCGACGTCACGCCCGTCTGCGATACCAGGGCACTCGGGAGATGGAGTTGAGTTACGCGGGAAGCGGTCACGGCGATGGAGGCGAGATGGACTGGACGGACACCTGGAGAGACGCCTTCCGTACCGAGCTTCGGACGGAGGCCATCGGCTTCGCACGCCACGGCTGGCCGGTGATTGCCGGCAGCTACCCACGCGGTTCCCACTGGGTAGGCATGCCCCCATTGTTGCCCACCAGCGCGGCGCAGCACGGCTCGGTGCCGGTGCATCCGGATTGGCCGCAACTGGCGGGTTGCGGCCCTGAGCGCATCGCCGAACTATGGTCGGACCACCCGTTCAGCGTGTTGCTCGCCACCGGGATGGGGGTAGACGCGCTTGATGTGCCCGCCGAGCTCGGCCGGGCCACCGCAGTCGGCCTGCATGTTGCCGGCGTTGCCGTCCCCATAGCGGTCACGCCGACCGGACGGTGGCTGTTGCCGGTACTCGGCGGCGGCGCGCTGCATCGGGAGCTGCATGATCATCCCGACGTTGTGCTGCACGCCAAGGGTGCCTGGGTGCCACTGCCGCCGTCACCCTGCCTACCCGGTGTCGTGCATTGGCGAGTCAAGCCTGCGATGTGCGGCTGGGAGCTGCCCCGGCTGGAGGAAGTGACCGACGCGGTGCTCGCTGCGCTCGACCAGGTGCAGCCACTGGCAGCGAGGTGAGGACGAGGTCGAGCACCGTGATCGCGCCGGTCTTGTCCAACGGATCGTTGCCATTACCACATTTGGGCGACTGAACACACGAGGGACAGCCGGCCGGGCACTCGCACGCGGCGATGGCGTCTCTGGTCGCAGCCAGCCACGGTCGGAGCGCAGCATGGCCTCGGTCGGCGAACCCGGCTCCACCGGGATGCCCGTCGTGCACGAACACCGTCGGCTCTCCGGTGTCTGGATGCAGCGCCGTGGAGACGCCCCCGATATCCCACCGATCGCAGGTGGCGACCAGGGGCAGCAGGCCGATTGCGGCATGTTCGGCGGCGTGCAGTGCTCCCGGCCACGCAGCCGGGGATAGCCCGGCACCGGCGAGCAACTGCTCCGACACCGTGTACCAGACCGCCCTGGTCCGCAGGGTGGCCGCCGGCAGGTCCAACGGGACAGCATCGAGCACCTGGCCAGACGGTAGCCGCCGCAGGTAACCCACGACCTGGGAGGTCACCTCCACCTCGCCCAGCGCCACCGACACTCCACCCGACCGCCGCTGTTCCAGCACCGACACCACGCAGATATCGGTGGTCGAGCGGGCCGAGGTGTGCCACTCCGGCTCCTCGGAATGCACCAGCGCGACGCCGGCGTCCAGATCCAGCTCGTCGACCACGAACGAGTCACCACGGTGCAGGTACACCCCGCCTGGGTGCACCGCCGTGCAAGCCGATCCGGGGTCGACCGTGCCGAGCAGACGACCGGTGTCGGCCTCCACCACCGCCACCTGGGGCCCGCCGTAGCCACGGATGTCGACGTCAGCATGCGGGCGCTGCTGGGCAGCGGCCCAATACCAGCCGCTGCAACGGCGGCGCAATGACCCGTCGGCGACCAGGCCATCGACCACGGAGCGCGCCACCTCGCCCCCCAGCTCGTCGACGCAGGCTTCGGTCAGCGGCAGCTCGGCGGCCGCGCAGGTGAGCTGCGGTCGCAGCACGTAAGGGTTCGTCGGATCCAGCACGGTTGCTTCCACCGCCGAGCCCAGCAAAGCCGCACTGTGGTGCACCAGGTAGGTATCCAGCGGGTCGTCCCGGGCGACGAACACCACGAGCGCTCCGGACCCGGCCCGTCCGGCTCGCCCGGCCTGCTGCCAGAACGAGGCTCGGGTGCCGGGGTAGCCGGCCAGCACCACCGCATCGAGCCCCGCGATGTCCACGCCCAGCTCCAGGGCGTTGGTCGAGGCCACCCCCAGCAGCTCCCCGGAATCCAGCGCTTGCTCCAGCGCTCGGCGCTCCTCAGGGAGGTAACCCGCCCGGTAGGCGGCGATCCGGGAGGTGAGGTCATCCGCCGCGACGGATGACAGCGCTCGTCGAGCAGCTAGTGCCGTCAGCTCGGCGCCCCGGCGGGAGCGGACGAACACCAGGGTGCGGGCGCCCTCGATCACCAGGTCGGCCAGCAACCGGGCGGCCTCGGCTCCTGCCGAGCGGCGCACCGGTGCCCCGTTCTCGCCGGTCAGCTCGTGCAGCAGCGGCGGCTCCCACAACGCCACGGTGCGCTCACCGCGTGGCGAGCTGTCCTCGGTGACCGCAACGGTGTCCAGGCCGGTGAGCCGGGAGGCCGAGGCACCCGGGTCTGCGACCGTCGCCGACGCGAGCACGAACACCGGACGTGCGCCGTATCGGGCGGCGACCCGGCGCAACCGGCGCAGCAACAGCGCGACGTGTGAGCCGAACACTCCGCGGTAGGCGTGGCACTCGTCGATCACCACGAAGCGCAGTCGCCGCAGCAGGCGCGCCCAGCGATCATGCCGGGCGAGCAGTCCGTGATGCAGCATGTCCGGGTTGGTGAACACCCACCGGGCGTGCGAGCGCACCCAGTCCCGCTCGGCCATCGGGGTGTCGCCGTCGTAACCGGCTGGCCGTACGCCATCCAACCCCAGTGCGGTCACCGCCCGGATCTGGTCGGCACCCAATGCCTTGGTGGGAGCGAGATACAGCGCGGTGGCCTGGTGGTCGGTCAGCAGGTCGGTGAGCACCGGCAGCTGGTAGGCCAACGACTTACCCGACGCGGTACCGGTGGCGACCACGACGTGGCGGTCCGCTCGGGCCAGCTCGGCAACGGCGACCTGATGCGCCCACGGCGCGGCCACACCTGCCATCCCGAGGGCTTCGCGCAGCCGGTCGGGTACCCAGCCGGGCCACTGCACCGTCGTTGCCGCCCGAGCGGGAATCGTCGCGACATGCCGCAGCGGTGAGTCGCTCCCATGAAGGTTGCCGAGCAGGCCATGCAACAGGGCCTGGCCGAACCCGTCCCCACGCTGCACCGCCCCGCCTCCGTTCGCTGGTATGTCCTCGACTTGCACGCTAACGCCTTCGCCCGAAGCGAAGCCGCCCTACCGTCCGGCGAAGCCGACAACAGCGTTGTTCGGGAAGTTCCGGGACGAGTGGGCCGCCTCAGAGGCGGCACCGGTCGACGTGACCTGCGACGGCACCGCCTAGACTTACTGCCCGTGACGCCGTCCCACCGGCGGCGCAGTCCGGTGCCGATGCACGGCAAAGCCGATGCACGGAAAATCAGGAGGACGGATGTCCGAGTTCATCCTCGCCCAGGGCGGGGGTCTCGACCTGAGCGGGGGTGACTACGCCGTCGTCGGCGTGGTCGCTGTCGTCGCGCTCGCCGCTCTGGCCGTCGGCGCCGTACTGCTCCGGGAGGTGCTGGCAGCCGGTCCGGGCACGCCGCGCATGCAGGAGATCGGCCAGGCGATCCAGGAGGGCGCATCGGCTTACCTGAACCGGCAGTTCAGGACGCTGTCCGTCTTCGCCGTCATCGTTTTCCTGCTGTTGTTCGTGCTTCCGGCCGAGGACCTCAGCGAGCGGATCGGTCGCTCGATCTTCTTCCTGATCGGGGCTCTGTTCTCGGCGTCGATCGGCTACCTGGGCATGTGGCTGTCCACCCGCGCCAACATCCGGGTCGCTGCGGCGTCCAACGAGTCCGGCGGCCGGGAGAAGGCCATGCGGATCGCATTCCGCACCGGCGGTGTGGTCGGCATGGCCACCGTCGGCCTGGGCCTGTTCGGCGCCGCGCTGGTGGTGATGGTCTACACCGGTCAGGCGCCCCGGGTGCTGGAGGGCTTCGGCTTCGGCGCCGCGCTGCTCGCGATGTTCATGCGGGTCGGCGGCGGCATCTTCACCAAGGCCGCCGACGTGGGTGGTGACCTGGTCGGCAAGGTTGAAGCGGGCATCCCCGAGGACGATCCGCGCAACGCGGCCACCATCGCTGACAATGTCGGTGACAACGTCGGTGACTGTGCGGGCATGGCGGCCGACCTGTTCGAATCCTACGCGGTGACGCTGGTCGCGGCGCTGATCCTGGGCACCGCGGCGTTCGGCCTGGAGGGATTGCTGTTCCCGCTGATCGTGCCCGCAATCGGCGTGGTCACCGCGGTGATCGGCGTGTACATCACCCGGGCCCGGGCCGGCGAACCGGGGCTGCGCGCGATCAACCGCTCCTTCTACATCTCCGCGGCGATCTCGGCGGTGGCCTGCACGGTGGCCGCCTTCCTGTATCTACCCAGCAGCTTCGGCGAGCTCACCGGTGTCACCGATATCGACGGTGAGCCGATCAGCGCGGTCCCAGGCAATCCGGCACTCATCGCGGCCATCGCCGTGATCATCGGCATCGTGCTGGCCGGGGTGATCCTGTGGCTCACCGGCTACTTCACCGGCACCGAGCACCGCCCGGTCCGCGACGTCGGCAACAGCTCGCTGACCGGTGCCGCCACGGTGATCTTGTCCGGGATCTCGATCGGCTTCGAGTCGGCGGTGTACACCGCGCTGGTGATCGGCGGCGCGGTGTATGGGGCCTTCCTGCTGTCCGGGTCGGTCACCGTCGCGCTGTTCGCGGTCGCATTGGCCGGGACCGGACTGCTCACCACGGTCGGCGTCATCGTCGCGATGGACACCTTCGGACCGGTCAGCGACAACGCCCAAGGCATCGCCGAGATGTCGGGCGACGTCAAGGGCGAGGGAGTGGGCATCCTCACCGAGCTCGACGCGGTGGGCAACACCACCAAGGCGATCACCAAGGGCATCGCGATCGCCACCGCGGTGCTCGCCGCGACGGCGCTGTTCGGTTCCT
>JBOHGX010000132.1:0-11229 GCA_050700255.1 Pseudonocardiaceae bacterium | reverse complement strand
CAACCTGCTGGCCGGCACGGCGTTGGGTGAGCTGCTGGGCGGGAGCGGCGCGGCACAGGGCTTCTCGATCGACTACGAGCGCGTCCCACAAGCCATCGCCGACTTCGAACACGCCGCGAGATTCTTCGAAAGCCGAGCGCTCGTAGCGGAACGCCTCGCGAACATCCCCGCGCCCGGTGCTGACGGGGTCAGCATCAACGCGGTGGCCCAGATCGGCAAGTGGGCGTCCGATGCTGGTGAAAACAACCTGGCGGCCACGCTTCGAGCCGGCGCGTTGCAACTTACGCGTTTGGCGCAGAAACTGCGGGAGGACCTGAAAACCTACCTAGAGGTCGACGAGCTGAACATTCCAAAGGATCCCACCCCTGGGCTGCCATTATGAGGATCGGTGTACTAGCGGGCGTGATTGCGGCGGGTTCGGTGATCGTGCTAGTGGGCTGCGGCACGGGCGCGCCACCGGACCAGGCGCGACTGAGCCGCACGCAGGTTGCGAGCCCGATCCCCCAGGTGAAGAATCCTCGCGATGTCGTTGCCCTGGCCCGGCGACCGTGCGAGTTGCTGACCTCGCAGCAGGCGAAGGAGTTTGACCTTGACCTTCCGCCGAGGCAGTACGATGCCGCTCTCGGTGACGTGGGCTGCGAGTGGACGACCACAACCAGTGAGCGAGAAACAATTAGAACGGTGAGTATAAGTACGTTCACCAACAATCCGACCTTGGAAGTAGCCTATAGCAAGCGACAGGGCCTTCCATTCTTCACGCTCACCGAGATAGCTGGCTATCCAGCCCTGATTACGAGAACGAACGCGGAAATACCCATTTGCGACATTGATGTAAAACCGGCGGAGCGGCAGAGCTTCTCGCTGACCTACAATTCAAAGCTGTTCAACGAAAACCCGCAGCAGTCGTGCGAAGTGGGCAAGCAGGTTGCTGCTGTTGTGCTGATGAATCTGCCGCTGAAGGGTTGAGGGAACGCAGCGATGGGGACGAACTTCAACTACGACGACACCGACCATCAGGTCATTTTCGACCGCATCAACGGTGGGTCGGGGTCGGGCTCGCTGCAGGAGGCCAGCCAGGCGTGGCAGCGCCTGGGCGACGATGTCGGGGCGATCGGGAAGTCCTACGTGCACAGCGGGCTCCGGGGCATTCTCGCCTCCCGGCAGGGCGCGGCGGCGGAGGCAGCGGCAGCGGTCACCAGCGCGATGCTGCCGTGGATGGATGACGTCGCGCAGATCGCGAACACGGCAGCGCAGCGGGCGCAAGGCCAGGCCGACTACTGGGTCACCGCCAAGCACAACGTCCCACCGATCCCACCAGCGCCGCAATCAGCCAGCTTCTTCGGTGACCCCTCTGAGTGGATGGCCCAGAAGATGGACTGGCTCCCGGGGCTGACCACCGAGGAGGAGAAGGCCCAGCAGCGCCAGCAGGACGCCGCGGAGCAGGCCCGTCAGGCGATGCGGGTGTACCAGTCCAGCTCCAACGGCAATGTCGATCTCACACCGGCCTTCACCCCGCCGCAGGCATTGAACGCCAGCATCGGGGCCCTACCGCTGACCGACGCCAGAGTGGATGGCGCCGGAAGCGCGGCACCGGCGTCGACGGGTGGCGGCGCCGGTCACCACGCGGCAGCTCACCACGCGGCAGCTCACCAACCCGCAGCGCATCCGATGGCCGCCTACCAGCCGGTGGCCACAACGGCACAGCTCGCCGAGGGCGGGACCGCCGGACCGGGCAACGTCGCGCCGGGATCGGGCCAATGGGCCGGCAACCCGACACCGAGCCAGGGTATGACTCACGGTGCCGTGCCCGTCGGCACCGGCTTCGGCACCAGCACTGCCGGACAAGGTGCGGGAAGATCAGGCCAGGTACCGGGAGCACTATTCGGACGGGGCGCCAACGGAGCCAGCGGAGCCGGCGGAGCCGGCCGGGCCGGTGGGAGTGGGGCGGGTGGCACCGGGTTCGGACCAAAGCCCAGTGTCGGTGCCGTTCAGTTCAGTCCCCGGCCCGACATCAGCACCCATCCCGCTGCCGAAGGTGTGAGTGGTGCCCGAGGCGCAGCCGCCCCTATGCGCGGTGCCGGGTACGGGGAGCCTCTCGTCGGTGCCGCCGGCCAACGCGGTGAAGAGGATCGTGAGCACCGCAGCAAGTACCTCGTTCACGACGACTCGAATGCGATCGTCGGTGACCTGCCGCCCACCGCGCCGCCGGTGATCGGCGCGGATCCAGGCTAGAGGAGTTATCGCCTTGCGTGGCATCACGGTGGAGCTGACCCATGAGGAGTACCGCACGGTCTGGCATGCCCTGGGCCTGGGCACCCGGCACTGGAACATGGACCTGCCGGGACTCCAGGAGTTGACCCAACAGGAGCGGCGGGTTCAGGTCGGACGCACGCTCGACGGCCTGCGGGCCCGTGGGTTGGCCGATCACCGAAGCTTGGCGCCGATGCTGGAGGACCCGCTGCGCCTGCTGGCCAGCCCGGCACGTGAGATCAACGGATGGGCGCAGACCGGGGTCGGCCAGGTGCGGTTGCTGGCCGGGTCCCGGGGTGAGTGGGGAGTGCTGGCGATGCTCGACGAGCACCGGTTGCTGGTCCGCACCGGCCCGGCGCGCGAGTTGTGCGCCGCGGTCGCCCGACAACTGCCAGACCACCCAGCAGGTCCGGGATCGTCGGTATCAGTGCCCTCGGAGCTGCTGGCGAAACCGGCCCAAGATGGGCAGCGTGGGCTCACCGGGGAGCAGCTGGAGAATCGGCTGGTTCGCGGCGGGGTCAAGCCTGACGACGCGCAGGCCTTCGTGGCCATGGTGCACGGGCCCAAACCCGGCGGTGCGAAGTTCGGCGTGGCCCGCCGCAACCGCGACGGCCGGCGTCATTCGGTGGGTGTCGTATTGACCTACCTGGCTACCGAGCGTGGCGGGTACACGCTGCAGCCGGTGCGCAGCTCAGACCGTTCGGAGTGGACCACCCTTGCTCCGGCATCCCTCATGCAGGTCGCACAGCGCATCGGCCAGCTTATGGACAGCGTCCGCACCGGTGACCAATAAGTCCCGTCGCGACGGCGCTAGGTTACTGTCCGCGAGGCCGGCAAGCCGGTATGTCACTCACCAGTCCCGGGCGGAGCCCCAATCCAGAGATACCGAGGAGCACTCGTGAAGCACACCACGAACCCCGCTCGCAACGCTGCGCTACGCCGTCCACTCGCCGTACTCGTCGCGGGGCTCGCGGTCACAGGGTGCGCCAACAACGCCGACAACACAGCACCGTCCCCGGCGCCCTTCCTTCCCGAGGCGACCTCGACGCAGCCGGCCGAAGCCCAGACGGCGACCGTCGACTGGGCCAGGTCGATGTGCCAGGCGCTCGATCCCGCCTTCGAGCAGCTCGGCGCACCACCCCAGCCGGACCTGGGTAACCTCGCCGCGACTCGACAGGCCTATATCGACTATCTGGGCAGCGCGCGAAACGCTGCTCAACAGGCGATCGACCGGCTCACGGCGGTCGGGCCCCCGCCGGTGGACAACGGGCCGCAGGTCCTCGAAAGCATGCGCGCCCAGCTCGTCCAGTTGCGCGAAGATCTCGACGAGGCGATGGCGCAACTCAACCGGGCTGACCCCAACGACATAGGCGGGGCCGGTTTGGCCCTCGGCGCGGCTAGCAACGTTCTGGCCGCGCTCGGAAACCGCGCCCAGGTGCTCTCCAACCTCGTCATCGATCCGCAGTTGCGCGCCGCCATCAACCAGACGCCGGAGTGCCAGAACGTGATCGGGGACGCGACCATCGGCACTACTGAGCCGACGAGATCGCCGCAGCCGACCGGCTGAATGCGGGTGCTACGGGCAGCGCTCTTCGAGCTTGACTGCGCCGAAGTCGATTCGGGTGCCACTATCTATCGTATGGCCGGGTGGGATGTTCTGTGAACAAACCTTCCAATTCCCGTCCAAGACCTGTTGACGGTCAGTGCCAGTCGCGTCATGTGAGGTCGTTACGGGTATCGCGAAATCCGTGAGACTTTGGATCTGGTTCTGCGCGCTCTGTAAATTGGAGCCTACGAGATCAGGCATTGCCCAGCTTGTCGCGTCTTTCGTTTCGCGTGTCGCGGTGGCGGTCTCTGGCAATGGAAGAGCTGGCGCCGACGATGGCGAAGCATCCGGATCCTGCTGGGTCGTCGATGAGCCGCACGCACCCAGCTCAATGATCAGCAGGGTCGAGAGGCTCACAGTCGCGAGTACACGATGGCAAGCTCGGATGTTCATGTCCGGGAGGCCCTGCGGCTGCGATGTTGGAACTTGCGTCGACCTTACAACAGGTCTTGGTCTTTTGTTAGGTCAGCCGTCGTGGCGACGTCACCTCGAACTCACCGCCGTTCAACGTGGTGAGGTGATCGTTGTCGCGTGCCTGCAGCTCGCCGCTCGGTCCGCACTCTGGTCACGCTCGGTGATTCGACGGTGGTCGGTGTAGGTGATCCGTTGCCGGGCGGGGGCTGGCGCGGCGTAGCTCAGCTGCTGGCGGCCGCGTTGGGTGGACCCCGGCATGTGAACCTGTCTGCCAGCGGGGCGCGGCTGCGGTGCGTGCGCGAGCGGCAGCTTCCGGCTGCACTGCAGGCGGCTCCCGACATCGCGCTGCTCGTGGTCGGCATCAACGACACCATGCGCTCGGACTTCTCACCGGTCAGGCTGCACCTCGACCTCGACGCTACGGTCGGCGCTCTGACCGCAGCGGGAAGTCTGGTGGTGACCGTGCGCTTCCATGACCACAGTCGGGTCTTGTGGCTGCCCGGTCCGCTGCGGCGTGGCCTGCGTACGCGGATCGCAGCGCTCAACGAGATCATCGACGCGGTCGTGGCTGGCCACGGCTGTGTCTGCGTCGACCTGCACCGGATGGTGGGAGCCTACGATCCCGCAGCCTGGCACGTGGATCGTCTGCATCCCTCAGAGCTGGGTCACCGGCTGCTCGCGGCGGCGTGTGCGGCAGCGATGGCCGAAGCCGGGTGGCTGGTTCCGCGACCCATCATCCCGTACTGCGCTGGTAGCCGGACCGCAACGACCGCCGAGCATGTCGGCTGGCTGGTCGTTGCCGGAATCCCGTGGCTGATCCGGCGCGGCCAGGATCTGATTTCCTACGCGCTGGTTGCCTTGTGGCGTGCCAGACGGGGCAGCCGGCTGGCCGGCGTTCCCGATTCGGCCGGTGAACTCGGCGTCCGGGCGTAACGCCAATCAGCTCGCGAGCCGTGCTGCCAGCATTTAGTAAGATTTACCATTTGTTTGCCACCCGGCCGTCACCTGGCAGCCTTCCGGCCCCGCGAGGTCTACGCACACCGTTCCGCTGGTAGCAGACCACTCACCCGCGGCTGAACAGGTCCGCCGAAGATTTTTCCGCATGACCGAATCCGTGGGCACCCGTGTTTGGAGGGTTGCCTAGAGTTTGCGGTCAAGCAGTGTTGCGGCGGTAGCGCTCAGTGCAATTAATACCCTCTCTTGAGGCGAGGTCTACGTCATTCAGGTGACTTATAGCGCTTGAAGGCCAAAAATGTTCTACCTTAAGTAGGCATGAGCGGGATGACATCCTCTGATCGAGACAACGGTCGCTTCCGGGTCACAAACCCCGGAGAAGCTCGCCGGACACCTCCCCCCTCGGTCCGGCGCCGCCGCGTCGCAGCGGGCAAGGCCCCCAGTTTGCCGCTGCGGCGCGGCAACCCAATCCCTATCCGGCATTGACTCGCAGAACGTCGATTGCAGCGTCAGCAATCACGGTTCACATACGGGCGAAGAGTGTTCCCGTGCGCCGGATCAGGCACAGAGCCGGGACCCGGCCAGTGGCGTCGTTCACTCATTGTTTACCCTCGGTTGGTTACTTGGTTCCTATCCCGTCATATCTAAGACTAATCATCGGTCAATGGCCCGGGTCGAGTATTACCACGATGTGGCCGCACCCCAGGCACGCGAGCTCTTACCTGCCGCATTCGCGATCGTGCGCAATGGCGTCGGAGAAGTTCTGCTGGTGCGCCGGGCCGACGACGGGTACTGGGAGTTGCCCGGAGGTCGGATTGAAGTCGGGGAGTCCGCCTCGGCGGCGGTGGTGCGTGAAGTCGCTGAGGAGGCCGACGTGACCATCAAGGTCACCGGGCTCTCCGGGCTGTACAGCGATCCTGGGCACGTGCTGGCCTATCCGCAGGGGGACGGGATTTACCAACAGTTCGCGGTGTGCTTCCACGCCTTCACTCCGGCCCGTGACGCCCAGCCCGATCACCATGAGACGAGCGCCGCAGCGTGGTTCGACCCCGAGCAGGCAAGGCAGCTAGCCATGCATCCAGCAATGCGTCAGCGCCTGGCCGACGCACTGAGCAACCCGGACCGGGCGCACTTCGACTAGCCAACGCTGCCATCCCCGAGCTGTGACTGTCGTCGCCAGGTCATCGACTCCTCCGTCCGGGCATGGATGCGTGACGACGAGCGGCCGATGCGGTAGGCCTGCACTTATGGCTAAGGGAAACGGCGTGACCACGATGCGAGAGACCGAGCGCAAGTACGAGGGGATCGAGGGGCTCGACCCGGCTGGGTTGCTCGGGTTCGACACCGCGACCGGCCCGGATGAGCAGGATCTGGAGGCGGTGTACTTCGACACCGCCGACTTGCGCCTGGTGCGTGCCGGGGTGACGTTGCGACGCCGGGAGGGCGGGTCCGACGAGGGATGGCATCTGAAGTTTCCGGCAGGCAAGGACAGCCGTGACGAGCTGCGGCTACCGTTGGGACGTTCCGCCCGCCGCCCACCGGCCGAGCTGGTCGCACTCACCCGGGTGTACACCCGCGGTGGTGTGCTGGCCCCGGTTGCTGAGCTGAACACCCGTCGGCGCCGCTGGGTGCTCGCCGATTCCCGCGGGCGGTCGCTGGCGGAACTGGTCGATGACCACGTGCGCGCGCGGACCATGGGTGAGCAGACCACGACCGTGTCATGGCGCGAGGTGGAGGTTGAGCTCGGCGAACATGGCCAGCGAGCGCTGCTGGACCGGATCGAGCGCCGGCTGCTCAAGGCAGGGGCGCAGCGTGCGGGGTCGGCGTCGAAGCTGGGTCGGCTGCTGGCCGACCGGTTGCCACCCAGTGTCGCCACGCCAAGCCCCGCGTCCGCGCGGTCGGCAGGAGAAGTGGTGCTGGCGTACTTGTGGGCGCAGGTCGAGCAGCTGCGCCGGTATGACCCACTGGTGCGCCAGGACGCCCCGGACGCGGTCCACCAGATGCGCGTCGCTGCCCGCCGGATGCGCAGTGCACTGCAGGCATTCGGTCGGGTCCTCGACCGCGACCAGACTCGTGAGCTGACCGAGGAGCTGAAGTGGGTGGCCGGGGAGCTGGGTGAGGCCAGGGACGCGGAGGTGATGGCCGCGCGGTTCGCGGCGATCCTCGCGGAGTTCCCCGATGAGCTCAAGCTCGGACCGGTCAGCGCCGCGTTCACTCGTTCATTTGAGCGCAGGCAGGCTGACGCCCGCGAGGTCGCCGTAGCCGCCCTGGACAGCGAGCGTTACCTCGCCCTGCACGACCGGATCGACGCCTTGCTGGCCGCCCCGCCGGTCACCGCCCGCGCCAGGCGCAAGGCCAAGCGTGAGCTCCCGAAGAGCGTCCGGCGGGCCTACCGCCGCGTCGAATCCCGCATGGCCGACGCGGATCGTCAGTCAGGCGACCAGCGCGACCTTGCACTCCACGAAACTCGCAAGGCTGCCAAAAGGCTGCGCTATGCCACCGAGGCTGTCCAGCCCACGGTGGGTAAGCCGGCCGTGCGGCTGCGCAAGCGCCTCAAGGCCGTTCAGGAACTGCTCGGGGAGCACCAGGACACTGCTGTGTCGCGGCCAGTGCTGCGCGAGCTCGCTGCCCAAGCCCACCTCGACGGCGGAAACGGCTTCACCTACGGCCTCATGTACGCAACCGAGACCGCCCGTGCCGACCAGGCCGAGAACAACGTCGCACCAGCGTGGAAGCAGATGCGCAAACGCAAGAACATCGCCTGGCTGGAGAAGTGAGCGCGCCCAGGCAGGGGTGATCAGCAGACCGCCAGGCGAGAGTGCCGGGCCGGTCCTTGTCGCCCTGTCGTTGTCCTGATCGGCGTCATTGCCGCAGTGGGTTGCACAGGGGTGTGCGGCCGGGAGTTAACCATTCTGGTGGGATGAACTCGTCCACCACCGGCGCCGCCATGACACGAATTGTCACACCAGCACCGACAATTCCGGCACTGAGGATGACCCAAGGAACACCACCCGAGAGCGATGCGGCAAACGGTCATCGAAGTACCGTGAACGGTCACGTGCAGGCCCGGTGATGCGTAGGCCCTACCCCAATTCCGGCGCGAGGCTGGTAGCGTCGATTGATATGGCGCTCACACTCACCAGCTCAGCCTTCGCCGACAACGAGTTCATTCCTGCTCAGCACACCTGTGACGGCGACAACGTGTCGCCCCCGCTGGAGTGGTCAGAGGTCCCGGACGGCACCGTCGAGTTGGTCCTGCTCTTCGAAGATCCTGACGGGCCGGGAGGCACGCTGGTGCAGTGGGTCCTCTTCGGACTCGATCCCACCAGTGGTGGGCTGGAGGAGGGCAAGGTCCCGGCGGGAGCCATCGGTGGCAAGAACGACTACGGCCGCACGGATTGGGCCGGACCATGCCCCCCGATCGGCAAGCCACACCGCTTCATCTTCACCCTGCTCGCCCTGTCAGAGCCCAGCGACCTGGCCGAGGGCGCCAGCCCTCGCAACGATCTGCCCCAAGCGCTGTCGGGCAAGGTGCTGGCCCAAGCCCAACTCACCGGTAAATACGCCCGCCGGCGCTGAGCCAGCAGCGAGAGGAGTGGCGGCTCTAGAAGCGGCGTGGCTGCGGCTGCAGTAGTTTGGTGGTTTCGGCGACGTCGGCGGTGACCTACTGCGCTCCGGTGGCGGATTTCAGTGCCTGGACCAGCCGAGATGTCTCCCTGAACCGGTCAGCCTGCACCGCCGACATGGAACGGTGTTCTGGCCATGGTCGAGCAAGACGCCTACTGCCCGGATGTGATGAAGCGGTTGCCGCTCAGCATGAAGATGGACGGATCTGCTGCCGGCGCTACCGCTCGCTGGCCGGCAGCGTCGAGGGTGGCAGGCGAAGATAGGCCACAATGTACCCATGGACGGGCGATCCGCAGAGATCATCGCAGAGATCAGCCGCCACGTCGCGCCGGTCCTCGAGGCCGACGGGCGGGTGCGCTTCGCATATGTGTTCGGTTCGGTGGCTCAGGGGCAGGACCACCCAGGAAGCGACCTCGACCTGGCGGTGCTCACCCAGCCGAGGGGCACTCTGCTCGACGATGCCCGGCTGCAGGATGAACTCGTTGCGGCCCTGGCTCGCAACGACGTCGACCTCCTCGTCCTCAACGACGCTGCGCTGTGGTTGCGGTTCCGCGTCGTCGCTGGACATGTTGTGTTCAGCCGCGACGAGCCGCAGCGCATCGCCTTCCGCGAGTGGGTGGAAAAGGAGTTCCTCGACTTCCGCCCTTATCACGAGAGTTACCTGCGGGCGATTCGCGATCGGGCGCGGCGCGGGGCGCTGAGCGGTGGTTGACCCCGAACGCACCGATGCGCTGCTTGCCCTGCTGGCGCGCTACGTTCGGATCTTGCGTGACCTGTCCAAGATCCCGTTGGACGAGTACCGGGCCGACCCGCGCAACTTTGGTAGCGCGGAACGGTTCCTGCAGCTCGCGATCGAGACCACGCTGAGCATCGGGCATCACATCATCTCAGCGTCGGGGTTCGATCAGCCGGCCAGCTACGCCGAGGTGTTCCGCACGCTGGGCAAAGAGGCCGTGCTCGACGCTGGGTTCGCCGCATCGCTCGAACCGATGGCTCGGATGCGCAACCGGCTGGTGCACCACTACGAAGATGTCGAGCCGGCCCGGGTGCACGAGTTGCTGCAAACCCGCCTCGACGACTTCGATCGGTTCGCTCAAGCCATCGCCGAGTACCTGGCGATGCTGGAGAACGACCGCTAACGTTCCGCCGACGCTTGGCCGCGGTGTGTGACAGCCCAGCGATCGGAACCAAGCACTGCTCATGTCGCCACCACCCATACTGGTGGAAGTCCCAGCGTGGCATGACCCTACCTGGGCAGACCGCTGACCGGCGTTGCGTCGCGGGAGGGGCGACCTAGAACATCGCCCAGGGTGGCCTTTGCGCTGACCGATCCCGCTGAGCACTGCGCTGCGCCATAAGGCGAGTTTGTCCTGATTAGGCGATTAGGTTAGCGTGTCCTAACTGACCGCCGTCGGCCTGGAAGGCTGGGCCATGGCCTCGCCTTGCTCGACCGGTCCGCCCCACCCGTCGACGACGCTCGCGACAACGCCGGCCGGAGCGAAGCAACACTCGCTGTCGCCGTCGGCGGCGACCCGACCACGGAGGTCCCGTCATGACCATCACACTGCTCGACCGCTCCACCCCGCCGGTGGACGACGCCACCCGCCGCCAGTTTCTGATCGGTGGCGCATCGCTGGCTGCGCTGCTCGTTGGCTGCTCCCGCCCGGACGCCGAGACGCCGGACCCGTCCGGCTCCGGCAACGGCGTGTTCCCGGTCACCATCCGGCACAAGTACGGCAGCACCGACATCACGGAGGTACCGCAGCGGGTGCTGTCGCTCGGCTATCAAGAGCACGACCCGATCTTTGCGATCGGCGTTACGCCGATCGCGGTGCGGTACTGGTTTGGCGACGAGAACGACATGATCTTTCCCGCGGCCAGACTTGATCCTCGGAGTGACCACCGGAATCACGCAGCGGGAGTACGACCTGCTGACGCAGATTGCGCCGACCGTGGCACAGAGCGGCGAGCACATCGACTTCGGCACACCCTGGCAGGAGACCACCCTGACAATTGGCCAGGCGCTCGGCCGCGACGACCGTGCCCACAAGCTGGTCGCCGACGTCGAGGGCCAGTTTGCACGCCGACTACCTCAACCCGGCCCGCAGTATCGTCAATCGCATCCCGAACCAGGTGGACAAGAGTCTCCAGACCACCAGGTGCTTCGATGCTCTCAAGCTCTGGCTGACGCTATGGACGCGGACGCGATCGGTGAGCGCATTGACGATAGCGCGGCGAATCTGACGTGGTCGGGCCACGGTCTGATGCCGGCGTCGGAGATCACGCCCGTTGGCTGACCGGCTGCAGGGCAGGCTCACGCCGCGACCAGACGCTAGCGCTGCGCTCCCGAGTCGCCATTCGGCTCCGAATGGCGGTTG
>JBOHGX010000131.1:0-18265 GCA_050700255.1 Pseudonocardiaceae bacterium | reverse complement strand
TCGCCACGCAGGATCACCCGTTTCCGCGCGCGCTCGACCTGCGGGTCGGGCACCGGGATCGCCGAGAGCAGGGCCTCGGTGTACGGGTGCTGGGGGTGGTTGAACACCTGGTCCACTGCTCCGACCTCGACGATCCGCCCCAGGTACATCACCGCCACCCGGTCGGAAATGTGCCGCACCACTGACAGATCGTGGGACACGAACAGGTAGGACAGCCCGAGCCTGGCCTTCAGCTCGTTGAGCAGGTTGATCACGCCGGCCTGGATCGAGACGTCCAGCGCGGAGACCGGTTCGTCCAGCACGACCAGCGACGGGTTTGTGGCTAGCGAGCGGGCGATCCCGATGCGCTGGCGTTGCCCGCCGGAGAACGCGGTCGGGAAGCGGTCGCTGTGCTCGGGGTCGAGCCCGACCAGCTCCATCAGCTCGTCGACCCGGTTGTCGATCACTGACCGGTCCTTCTCGCCGAGTGCCCGCAGCGGCTCGGCCAGGATGTCGAAGACCGTCAGCCGCGGGTCCAGCGCGCCCATCGGGTCCTGGAACACCATCTGCAGCCGCCGGCGCAGCTCGCGTTCCGCCCCCCGGCCGCGCAGGCTCTTGACGTCGACGCCGCCGACTCGGATGCCGCCGTGCTGTGGTGGGCGCAGGTTCATGATCTCTATCAGGGTCGTTGTCTTGCCGCACCCCGACTCGCCGACCAGCCCGAGTGTCTCGCCCTCGCGGATGTCCAGGTCGACGTCGGACACCGCGTACACCCAACCCACCCGGCGTTTCAGCAGGGTACCCTTGAGCAGCGGGAACGTCTTGGTCAGCCCGTCCAGTTCGAGCACGAGCGGGCGCTGCTCGCGAGGCAGTGCGCCCGCCGGCGCGTCGGGTGCCGTGGGTAGCGGGTACACGGGTGCATCCTCGATCCGACCGTCGGAGATCTGGTCGGCGCGGATGCACGCCGCGCTGTGGCCGGCATGCGCCGGCACCGGGGCCAGCGCGGGCTCCCGGTCGGTGCACTCGGGGATGGAGATCGGGCAGCGCGGGACGAACGGGCAGCCGGGCGGTTGGTCGACCAGCAGCGGCGGGTTGCCCTGGATCGGCACCAGCGGTGCCCGCTCGGCGGTGTCCACCCGGGGCACCGCGCCGAGCAGGCCGATCGTGTAGGGCATCCGGGGGCGGCCGAACAGCTGGTCGACCGGTGCCTTCTCCACCGGCCGCCCGGCGTACATCACCATCACCTCGTCGGCGGCGCCGGCGATCACTCCGAGGTCGTGTGTGATCATGATCAGTGCCGCCCCGGTCTCGGCCTGGGCGAGCTTGAGGACCTCCAGGACCTGCGCTTGAACCGTGACGTCCAGAGCGGTCGTCGGCTCGTCGGCGATGATGACCCTCGGGTCGTTGGCGATCGACATCGCGATCACCACCCGTTGGCGCATGCCGCCGGAGAACTCGTGCGGGAACGACCGCGCCCGCACCGAAGCGTTCGGGATACCGACCAGGTCGAGCAGCTCCACCGCCCGCTTCCAGGCCACGTCGCGGTCCAGGTCCTGATGCACCTGCAGCGCCTCGACGATCTGGCGGCCCACCGTGAAGATCGGGGTCAACGACGACAGCGGGTCCTGGAAGATCATGCCGAGCTCCCGGCCGCGGATGTCTGACATCATCCGGTCGTCGAGCTCCAGCAGCTCGCGGCCGCCCAGGGTCACCGACCCGGACACCGCCGCGTAGTCCGGCAGCAGCCCCATCACCGCCATCGAGGTGACCGACTTTCCCGAACCCGACTCGCCGACGATCCCCAGCGTCCGGTCGGGGTACAGGTCGAAGTCGACGCCGCGCACCGCGTCCACCCGGCCGGCCTCGGAGGGAAAGGACACCCGCAGGTCGCGGACGACGAGCACCGGTTCGGTCACGCTCGCCCCCCGGACTGGGACATCGGGTCCAGCGCGTCACGCAGTCCGTCACCGATCAGCGCCATCGAGACGGTCAGTAGCGTGACCAGGCCGGCCGGGAAGTAGAACAACCACGGGGCGCTGGTGATCGTATTGGCCCCGTCGCTGAGCATCGTGCCCAGCGAGACGTCGGGCAGTTGGACTCCAAAGCCGATGTACGACAGCCCGGTCTCGGCCTGCACGGTTGCGACCACCCCGAGGGTGAACGACACGATCAACAGCGAGCCGATGTTGGGGATCAGGTGGCGCAGCACCACGCGCACCGAGCTGACACCCATGAACCGGGCGGCCTGGACGTACTCCCGCTCGCGCAGAGAGGCGGCCAGCGACCACACCACGCGTGCGCTGAGCATCCAGCCGAAGACGGTCAGCGCGAGGATGAGCACCTTCCAGTCGCCGCCGGCCTTCTGCGAAACCAGCGCCAGGATCAGGAACGACGGCACGACCAGCAGGAAATGCACGATTCCGAGGATGACCTTCTCCGCCGTACCGCTGAAGTAGGCCGCGGCCGCACCCACGAACGCCGAGATGACCGTGGTGAGCAGCGACACGGTCACCGCGATGATCATCGACCGCTGCAGGCCGTGCACGGCCTGGGCGAAGGTGTCGTTGCCGGTGCCGTTGGTGCCGAACCAGTGCTCGCCAGATGGCGGCGCGGTCAGGTTGGTGAAGTCGACGTCGGTGTGTGTGTAGGGGGTGAACAGCCCACCGAACAGGCCGAACAGCACTAGCAGGACCAGGATGACCAGCCCGGCCACCGCGCCCCGATTGCGCAGGAAGCGGCGCAGGTAGAGCCGCCGCCGGCTGAGGCGCCGGTCGCGACGCCCGGCCCGCTGTGTGCCGGGCAGCGACGTCGCCGGGGCGTCGGTGAGCGTGGGGTGCATCCCGGGCACGTTGGTGAGCATCAGCTGTTCACCCGCACTCTCGGATCGAGCGCCACCACGACGATGTCGGCCAGGATCGCGCCGATCGCGGTCATCAGCGCGCCGAAGGCGGCGACGGCGACCACGCCGTGGATGTCATTCTTGTTGATCGTGGTGACGAAGTACCGCCCCATGCCCTCCCACGCGAAGATGGTCTCGGTAATCACGGCCCCGGTGAACAACGCCGGGATCGCGAACGCGACGAAGGTGGCGACCGGGATCAGCGACGTGCGCAAACCATGCCGTCGGATGGCTTGCTGTCGGGTCAAGCCCTTGGCCCTGGCCATCCGCACATAGTCGGAGTTGATGTTGTCCAGTAGTAGCGAGCGTTGCAGCATGTGATAACCGGCGTAGCCGGTCACGACCAGCGCCACCGTCGGCAGCACCAAGTGCTGGAGCCGATCTACCAGCAGCGGCCAGAACCCGCTCACCCCGGGAGACTGGGCGCCGGCGACGAACAGCAGGGTGGTGCCCAGCGACTGGTTGAGCGCGATCGCCAGCAGCACGACCGCCAGGCCCGCGACCACCATCGGGATGTTCAAGGTGATGGTCGACAGGCCCTGGTGGAACCGGTCGGCGAAGCGGTACTGGCGGGAGGCGGTGTACACGGCGAGTGCGATACCGATCGTCGTGGACAGGATCAGCGCGGACAGCACGAGCTGCGCGCTGACCCCGATCCGGAAGCCGATCTGGCCATTGACGCTCTCACCGATCGGTGAGGAGCCCCAGTCCCAGCGCAGCACGATGCCGCTGATCCAGTGCCACCAGCGTTCCAGCAGAGGCGTCTCGGGGCTGAGGTTGTACTGGTCCAGCGACCGGTTGATCTGCTCGGGCGTGCGCGGAGGCCGCAGCTGCAGATAGTTGGCCCGAGGGTCCAGGAAGAAGTTGGCCAGGAAGTAGGTCAGGTTGGTGGCCACCGCGATCATGAGTAACCAGCCGAGAGACTTCCTGACGAGATACCTCAGCACGACCGCACCGCTGTGGCCATGGGCACCCCGATCTGCTCGTCTCACACCGACGTGGCCGCCGCGCCCCCTCGCGGATGCGCGGCAGTATAAGGCGGACATCGAACAGGCGGACCGGCTGGTGGCCGACGTGGAGGCGACGATCCGCTTTACTCCTTCAGGTTCGCGCACGCTACTACGGCTGTCCGTGTAGGGAGCGTCATCCGATGACATAGCGGGAGAAGACGTGGGCGTAGGGTCACCGGTCCATGGGGTCCATGAGGCGATCAGGGATGTTGCGCACGGGCGCGCTCGTCGCGTGCGCCACCGTGGTGCTGGCGGCGTGTGGTGGTGGCAGCGGTGGCGGTGGTGGTGACACTCAGCGCCAGACCGGGTCAGCATTCGCCGCTTGTGATTTGAACCCTAACACCTGCAACTCCGTCGAGCCCGGCGAGCTGAAGCAAGGTGGCCAGCTCACTTACGCAATCGAGAAGAACATCGCGAACTGGAACCTGCGGTCCAACGAGGGCAATGTGTTCGAGAACAGCCAGGTTCTTAAGGGCGTGCTGCCCTACACATTCGTTACCCAGCCGGATCTGACGGTGGCGATGAACAACGATCTGCTCGAGTCGGCCAAAGTTACCAAACCAAATCCGCAGGCCATCGTCTATAAGATCAAGGCCAACGCTGTATGGTCCGATGGGACGCCGATCACTGCGGACGACTTCGTCTACAACTGGAAGGTCCAGAACGGGCGCGACTGCCCGAACTGCGCGGCATTCACCACCTCGGGGTACGACCAGGTGCAGTCGGTCGTCGGCAGCGACAACGGCAAGACGGTGACGGTAACGATGTCCAAGCCGTTCACCGACTGGAAGCAGCTGTGGGGTGGCGGCTCACCGATCTACCCAGCGCACATCGCCGCACAGCATGGAAACATCAAGACTCCCGAGGGACTGGCCGCGACGTTCACCTGGTTTGGTGCCAACGTGCCGAAGTACTCCGGTGGCCCTTTCCAAATCGATAACTTCCAGAATAACGAGTCTGTCATCCTGGTCCCCAACCCCAAGTGGTACGGGCAGGCTCCGAAGCTCGACCGGTTGATCTACCGGATCATCACCGATACGGCGCAGGGACCGACGGCGCTACAGAACAGGGAAGTTCAGGTCCTCTACCCGCAGCCTCAGATCGACCTGGTGCAGCAGGTGCGCAACATCCCCGGCGTCTCCTCCTTCGTCGGGCACGGACTGACCTGGGAGCACTTTGACCTCAACTTGAACAACAGGTTCCTGGCCGACCCGGCACTGCGCACTGCGATGTTCACCGCGATCGACCGGCAGGCCATTATCGACAAGACCGTGGGCCAATTCACCGACAAGACCGCACCGCTGAACAGCCATAATTTCGTTCCGCAGCAAAGCGGCTATGAGGACGTGGTCAGCGAGACCGGCCAGGGTTCCGGTGACGTAGCGAGGGCCAAGCAGATCCTCGCCACCGCTGGTTACAAGATCGAGGGGGGGCAGCTCCGCACCGCAACCGGGCGGGTAGTGCCGCCGATGCGGATCCGCTACACCGTCGGTAACCAGATCCGCCAGACCGAGTGCGAGCTGTTCGCTCAGCAGGTCAAGCCCCTGGGCATCACCGTGCAGGTGGTCCCGACCGATGACCTCGGCGCCACCACGTCCAACGGGGACTACGACATCGTGGTCTTCGCCTGGGTCGCCAGTCCCTTCCCCTACGGCGGTGCGGTGCAGCTCTGGACCACCGGGCAGGGAAACAACTTCGGCAACTACAGCAATCTCGACGTCGACCGCCTGATCGCCGCAGCCGCGAGCCAAACCGACGAGGCGCAGGCTAAAGAGATGCTCAATCAGGCGGACCGGCGGCTGACCCGGGACGCCTACGTGCTGCCGCTGTACCAGAAGCCGACGTTCATCGCGCTGTACGACACCATCGCCAACGTCCGCAACAACTCCTCGCTGGACGGCCCGCCTTACAACGTCGCAGAGTGGGGCTTGCGGGCGGGCGGCTGATCACCATGCTCGCCTACGCAGTGCGGCGGATACTCGTCTCGGTGCCGATTCTGGTCACGGCGACGTTTATCGTGTTCGTGATGGTGTCGCTGTCCGGTGACCCGCTCTCAGCGCTCAAGACCCGCAATCCGCCGCCACCGCCGCGCACCCTCGAACTCGAGGCCCAGCGGCTGCATCTCGATGAGCCGCTGATGGCGCGTTACTGGCACTGGCTGAGCGGGGTCGTCCAGGGTGACTTCGGCCCGTCGGTGCAGTCCACCCAGCTGATCGGTCCCGAGCTGGCCGCGCGATTCCTGGTCACCTTCCGCCTCATCGCGGTGGCGATGCTGCTGGCGGTGGTGCTCGCCGTGATCGTCGGCGTGATCAGCGCCGTCAAGCAGTACTCCGGGACCGATTACACGTTCACCTTCTTCGGGTTCCTGTTCCTTGCCATGCCGTCGTTCTGGTTCGCGATCCTGCTCAAGGAAGCCGGCATCAGCTTCAATAACGCGGTCGGCAAACAAGTGCTGTTCACCATCGGCGACAGCTCCGTCTATGTCGAAGGTGGTACCTGGGCGGCGGTCACCGACATCGTCGGCCATATGATCCTGCCGACGATTTCGCTGGCGCTGCTGTCATTCGCGGCCTGGAGCCGCTTCCAGCGGGCGTCGATGCTCGAAGTGCTCAATAGCGACTACGTCCGGCTGGCTCGGGCCAAGGGCCTGCGGCGGGGCACGGTGATGACCCGGCATGCCTTGCGTACCGCGCTGATCCCGCTGGTGACCGTCACCGCGCTGGATCTCGGCGTGATCATTTCCGGGGCCATCGTCACTGAGACGGTGTATCAGTGGCGCGGGGCGGGCAGCTTTCTGCTCGAGTCGGTGGCACAGGACGACGTCTATGCCGTTGCGGGGTGGATGCTGATCGCCACGACCTTCGTCATCTTGTTCAACCTGGCCGCCGATCTGCTCTACGCCGTCCTTGATCCGAGGATCCGTTATGCCTGAGCGGGAGTTCACCGTTGCGCAGCGCAGCCAAGCGCAACTGGTCCTGCGCCGCTTCCGGCAACACCGGTTGGCCGTGGCCAGCCTGGTCGTGCTGCTGGCGCTCGTGCTGCTTGCTTTCATCGGTGGTTGGTTGTGGAAGTACTCCGTGACCGACTTCACCCCGGATGAGTCGCAGCCCCCGTCCTGGGATCATCCCTTCGGCACCGACGCAGCCGGGCTCGACACGTTCGCCCTGGTGCTGCGCGGCACCCAGATCTCGATCGGGATCTCGGTGCTGGTTGCGGTCTTCTCCACCGTCGTCGGAACCATCTGGGGAGCTACCGCCGGCTACTACCGGGGCATTGTCGACACCGTGATGATGCGGATCGCCGACCTCATCCTCGCTCTGCCGCTGCTGGCGGTCGCCGCAGTGCTGGGACACAACGTCGGGGGTAGCTGGTGGCTGATCGCCTTGGTGATCGCCGGGCTGTACTGGGCCTACGTTGCCCGGGTATCCCGCGGTGTGGTGCTCTCGCTGCGGGAGAAGGAATTCGTGGAGGCCGCCAGGGCCCTTGGTGCAAGCGATGCCAGGATCATCTTCCGGCATCTGGTGCCCAATGCGCTGGGCTCGATCATCGTCAACGCCACCGTCCTGGTGGCCGTCGCCATCCTGCTTGAGACGGCGCTGTCCTACCTCGGCTTCGGGGTGCGGCCCCCGGATACCTCGCTAGGGCTGCTGGTCAGCCAGGCGCAGACGGCGGTACAGACCCGGCCCTGGCTGTTCTTCTTCCCCGGCCTGTTCATCATCCTGATCGCGCTGACGATCAACTTCATCGGCGACGGCCTGCGCGACGCCTTCGACCCCCAGCAGACGAAGGTACGCAGATGACCCCCTCCCCGGCGTGTCCGTCCCAGCCGTACCGCGTGTCGTCCTCAGGTGCACGGTGTGTCGGGACCCGGTGTCCATCGTGACGTCCGAAACATCCAGTGCCGATGTCGTGCTCGACTTCGCGGACCTGAAGGTCGAGTTCCGCACCGACGAGGGGCGGGTGCAGGCCGTGCGCGGGGTCAGCTTCCAGCTCCATCGGGGGGAGGTGCTCGGCATCGTCGGCGAGTCGGGTTCCGGCAAGTCGGTGACCGCGCTGGCCGCGATGGGTTTGCTGCCAAGCTCGGCTCAGGTATCCGGATCGGTGCGTTTCAGCAGCCGTTCGGGAAGCCGTTCGGGGCACACGGAGCTGCTAGGGGCGTCAGACGCCGAGCTCAGCCGGGTCCGCGGCCAGGGGATCGCGATGATCTTCCAGGATCCGATGACCTCGCTCAACCCGGTCTATACCGTCGGGTACCAAATCACCGAGGCGATCCGGGCGCATCAGGATGTCACCCGCGACGCGGCCGCCAAACAGGCGGTGGAGCTGCTCGACCTGGTCAGCATCCCCCATCCGGCCGAGCGGGCTGGCAGCTATCCTCATGAGCTTTCCGGCGGGATGCGGCAACGGGTGGTGATCGCGATCGCGATGGCCAACCACCCTGAAGTGATCATCGCTGATGAGCCCACCACCGCCCTGGACGTGACTGTGCAGGCACAGATCCTGGAGGCGCTGCGCACCGCGAAGGTGGAAACCGGCGCGGCCATGCTGCTCATCACCCACGATCTCGGAGTGATCGCAGGGCAAGCCGACCGCGTGCTGGTGATGTATGCCGGCAAGGTCGTCGAAGCCGGCACCGTCGAGGAGATCTTCTACGCCCCACGGATGCCCTACACATTGGGCCTGCTGGGCAGCCTGCCTCGGCTTGACGTGGCAACCGAACGGCTGTACCCGATCAGCGGCGCACCCCCTTCGGTGATCAACATGTCTCCAGGTTGCCCTTTCGCTGCGCGCTGCCCGCTGGCCGCAGCGATCTGCGAGGCCGAGGAACCTCCGCTGGCCTGGAGCGGTACCGTCGGACACCTGTCGGCCTGCCACTTCAGCGACAAGCTGGACGGTCTGGAGCCGGGGGACCTGTTCCGCCCCCTTTCCCGGGACACCGAGTCGTGACCGCCGACGTACTTGGTCCCGCGGAGGCGGAATCATGACCGCGGATGCACGCAGTCCCGCGGAGGCGCCCATGATGACCGCCGCGCAGCCGGTGATGTCGGTGCGCAACCTGGTCAAGCACTTTCCGGTGCGCGGCCACGGCCTGGCGCGCCGTCGGATCGGCGAGGTGCACGCGGTGTGTGACGTGTCGTTCGACCTGTACCCGCATGAAACGCTCGGGCTGGTCGGCGAGTCGGGCTGCGGCAAGACCACCACGGCACGGGTACTGCTCAACCTGCAACCCGCCACGGCTGGTCACGTTCACTACCAGAACACCGACCTGACCCGGCTGCCCCGCAAGGCCATGCAACGCCTACGCCGCGAACTGCAGATCGTCTTCCAGGACCCCTACGCCGCACTTGACCCGCGGCTGCCGGTGAACGAGATCGTTGCGGAGCCGCTGCGCATCCACGGCCTCTTCAGCCCGTCCAGGCGCGAAGACGTGCGCGAACTGCTTGCGCTGGTGGGGCTCAATCCCGAGCACGGCAACCGGTACCCCCACGAGTTCTCCGGAGGGCAGCGCCAGCGGATCGGCATCGCCCGGGCGCTGGCGCTGCGACCCAAGGTCCTCATTCTGGATGAGCCGGTGTCCGCGCTGGACGTCTCCATCCAGGCCGGGGTGCTGAACTTGCTGGAAGACCTGCAGGCGCAGCTAAACCTGTCATACCTGTTCGTGTCGCACGACCTTTCGGTGGTGCGACACGTGGCGGACCGGATCGCCGTGATGTACCTGGGCCGCATCGTGGAGACCGCAACGGCCGACGAGCTCTTCAGCGCGCCGGCGCATCCGTACACCCAGGCCCTGATCTCGGCGATCCCACTGCCCGACCCGCGCAAGGAGCGAACCCGCCAGCGGATCATCCTCAGTGGTGATGTGCCCAGCTCGGCGAACCCACCCTCGGGCTGCCGATTCCGGACCCGTTGTCCCCTTTTCGCCGCGCAGCTCACCGACGCCCAACGAGAGCGTTGCGTCCAGGAGATCCCAGCCCTGATCGACCACGGCCAAGACCACCCCGCCGCCTGTCACTACGCCGGCTCCCATCTCCCTCCGCGTTGAGCGGGCTGAGCGTGGCTATCGGCGACGATTTACCCCGCTAAGCCCGCTCAATGCGGGAGCCGGGAGTGAGCTCACCGTAGGCTTGGGGGAGTGTTGACACGCCCGCGGCGGCTGCTGGTGGTGCACGCGCATCCAGACGACGAGACACTGTGGACCGGCGGCACGATCGCCCGCTATGCCGCTGCTGACGTCGCCGTGACACTGGTGACCTGCACTCTGGGCGAACAGGGCGAGATACTCACCCCTGAGCTGCGTGACCTGGCCGCTGACCGTGCCGACCAGCTCGGCGGTTACCGGGTGGCCGAGCTGCAGGTGGCCTGTGCCGCGCTGGGAGTGACCGACCAGCGGTTCCTCGGTGGGATCGGCCGCTGGCGGGACTCCGGCATGGTCGTCGAACCCGGCGCCAGAGCGAGCGTGCCGCCAGACCTGCACCCGCGGGCATTCGCCGCAGGGGCGCTCGGCGATCAGGTCGACGCGCTGGTCGAGGTGCTCGCACATGTGCGTCCGCAGGTCGTGGTGAGCTATGGCCCCGATGGCGGCTACGGCCACCCCGACCACGTCCGGGCACACCAGGTGACGATGGCCGCGGCGGCGCGGGTACCGCAGGTGACCCGGGTGTTCTGGGCGGTGCAGCCGGTCTCAGCGGTGGCTGAGGGGATCGCCGCACTGCATGCGGTGCCCGGGTTGCCCTTCCGCCTGCCCGAACCTCACGGATTGCCCGGAGTGGGTGATACCGAGGTGACCACCCGGCTGGACGTCACCGCCTACCGCAGCGCCGTGCTCGCCGCGATGCGGGCTCACCGCACCCAGGTCAGGGTGTGGACCGAAGGTCCTCACCAGGCGTTCGCGCTGTCCGACGGGGTGGCTCGACCGGTGCTCGACATCGAGCATCTCACTCTGGCACACGGCCCGATCGAGGGCGCGCATGACGACTTGTTCGGTGGGCTGCCCGACCCGCCGATCTCATGAGTATGGCCGCCTCATGAGTATGGCCGCGCGCATCACCCTGATGGTGCTGGTGTTCGATGCCGTGGCGCTGGCTGCGGTGGAACTGGCGTATCTCCCGTTGCGGGTGGGTGCGGTACCGTTGCCGATCACGATCCTGCTCGCTGCGGTGAGCACGCCGTGGCTGGTGCGCAGTGCGGCGGAGCTGGGCGGCCCCCGGTCGGTGGCCGCGGTACCGCTGGTGGTCTGGCTGCTTGCGCTCGGTGTTCTCGGTGTCGCCGGACCGGGGGGTGACGTGCTGCTCCCCGCGGACTGGCGGTCGGCGCTGCTGCTGGCCGCGGGCCTGTTTCCCGCCGCGGTGGTGCTGGGCCGTCAGCTGGCGGGTGTACCCAGCAGCGGGGTCGGTGGTCGGCCGAGGGTCACCGGAGATACTGTGCAGGTAGACGGCCCGTCCGGGTACCGCGAGTGAGGAGCAGGAGAACCCCCGTGACTTATGTGATCGCAGAGCCCTGCGTGGACGTCATGGACAAGTCGTGCATCGAAGAATGTCCCGTAGATTGCATCTATGAAGGCGGCCGGATGCTTTACATCCAGCCCGATGAATGCGTCGACTGCGGTGCCTGCGAGCCCGTCTGCCCGGTCGAGGCCATCTACTACGAAGATGACGTCCCCGAGCAGTGGAAGGACTACACCAAGGCCAACGCCGACTTCTTCGCCGAACTGGGTTCTCCCGGCGGAGCGTCGAAGGTCGGCCAGGTCAACGACGATCCGCCGATGGTCGTCGGCTTGCCGCCGCAGAACCAGGAGTGACCCGGGAATGAACCCGGGCGCGGCGCGCCTGGATCTCCCCGACTTCCCCTGGGACAGCCTCAACGGAGCGATCCGACTGGCCGCGCAGTATCCAGGCGGTGCCGTTGACCTGTCCGTCGGCACCCCGGTGGACCCGGTGCCCGACGTGGTACGGGCCGCGTTGGAGTCGGTGTCGGCGTTGCCCGGCTACCCGAGCACGCACGGCACACCAGAGCTTCGTGAGGCCGCTGTCGCGGCGCTGGAGCGACGTTACGGCGTGACTGGTGTGCCGGCCGAGGCGGTGCTGCCCACCGTGGGTTCCAAGGAGCTGGTGGCCTGGCTGCCCACGCTGCTCGGGCTCGGTCCCGGGGATGTCGTCGCGCTGCCGGAACTGGCCTACCCGACCTACGAGGTCGGGGCGCGGTTGGCCGGGGCGACCGCGGTGCGGCTCGCTGATGGCGAACTTGCTGCACCGGGCACCCGGCTGCGGTGGCTGAACTCGCCAAGCAACCCTACCGGTGACGTTGCGCCCACCGCGGTTCTCGCTGCCGCGGTGCGCCAGGCCAGGGAGATCGGCGCCGTGGTGGCCTCCGACGAGTGCTACCTCGCGTTGGGGTGGGAGCTACAGCCGGTTTCGGCGTTGCACAGCCAGGTGTGTGGCGGGGATCACAGCGGGGTGCTGGCGGTGCACTCGATGTCCAAGTCGTCCAATCTGGCCGGCTACCGGGCTGGCTTCGTGGCCGGTGACCCCAGACTGATCGCCCACCTGCTTGCGGTGCGCAAGCACGCAGGTATGATCGTCCCCCGGCCGGTGCAGCAGGCGATGGTGGCCGCGCTGTGCGATGACGCGCACGTCGCCCAGCAGCGTGACCGGTACGCCCGGCGCCGGGAGCTGCTACGGCCGGTGCTGGAGCGGGTCGGGCTACGGGTGGCACGGTCCGACGGTGGGCTGTACCTGTGGTGCACCGCCGGCCAGCCATGCTGGGACACGGTGGCCCGGCTGGCCAAGGTCGGCCTCCTTGTCGCCCCCGGCGAGTTCTACGGTCCCTCCGGTGCGCGACATATCCGGGTCGGGCTGACCGCAACGGACGAGCGGATCGATGCGGCGATACACCGGCTGGCTCAGCTAGAGCCATAGGTCAGTCGTTGGCGTGCAGCGCGGCGTTGAGCTCGATACCGGCCTTACCTGCCCGGTGCACCGCTTGCACGGTGCCGGTGACGGAGTCCCGGCGGAACAGTATCCCGTCGGCGCCGGACAACTCACGGGCCTTGACCACCACGCCATCAGGCAGCGTCACTTTCGTGCCTGCGGTGACGTAGAGGCCGGCCTCCACCACGCAGTCGTCGCCCAGCGAGATCCCGATCCCGGCGTTGGCGCCGACCAGACAGCGCCGGCCGATCGAGATCTGCTCCGTGCCACCGCCTGACAGCGTCCCCATGATCGATGCCCCGCCGCCTAGATCGGAGTCGGCACCGACGACAACCCCGGCGGAGATCCGGCCCTCCACCATCGAGGTGCCGAGCGTGCCTGCGTTGTAGTTGACGAATCCCTCATGCATCACCGTGGTGCCGGCAGCCAGGTGGGCACCCAGCCGCACCCGGTCCGCATCCCCGATCCGCACACCCGAGGGCACGACGTAGTCGACCATGCGGGGAAACTTGTCGACCCCGTACACCGTGACCGGACCGAGCCGGCGCATCCGCATCCGGGTGGTCTCGAATCCCGGCACCGGGCACGGTCCGAAGCTGGTCCACACCACGTTGGACAGCAGTCCGAAGACCCCGTCGAGGTTGGCGCTGCGCGGAGTCACCAAGCGGTGGGACAGCAGGTGCAAGCGCAGGTAGACGTCGTGGGCGTCAACTGGCCGGGTTTGCAGGTCCGGCACCGTGGTATGCACGGCCACCAGCTCAACGCCGCGTGCCGGGTCCGGTCCGAGCAGCGCGGCGAACTCCTCAGGCACCTCCTCCGGTGCTACGCGCACGGTGCCGGCCGTGACATCTCTCGAGGTGTCCCGCGGCAGGCCTAACAGCGGGTTCGGGAACCAGGTGTCGAGCACGGTCGCGCCGGGGGCGACCGTGGCCAGCCCCAAGCCGTGCGCGGAATCGATCTGCGGGTCGTTCACGGCTGGCCACGCTACCGTCACATCGTGAACCTGGACCTCACTGCTGATCCGGTGGAACTGACCGCAGCGCTGGTGGACGTGCCCAGCGTGTCGGGACAGGAGGCGGCCTTGGCCGATGCGGTGCAGGATGCGCTGGCCGCTCAGGCACCGCATCTGCAGTTGCTGCGCTCCGGGAACACGGTGCTGGCTCGCTCCGACCTGGGTCGCCCGCAGCGGATGCTGCTCGCCGGGCACCTGGACACCGTGCCGATCGCCGACAACGTACCCAGCCGGTGCTCGGGCGGCCTGCTGTACGGCTGCGGCACGTCGGACATGAAGTCGGGCGACGCGATGATCCTGCATCTCGCGGCCACGGTGGCCGAACCGGTGCATGACCTGACCGTGGTGCTCTATGACTGCGAGGAGGTCGAAGCCGACCGCAACGGGCTGGGACGGATCGAGGCTGAGCATCCCGAGTGGCTGGTCGCCCAGCTGGCGATCCTGGCCGAGCCCACCGATGGTGCCGTCGAGGCGGGCTGCCAGGGCACCCTGCGGGTCATAGTGCGCACCGCCGGTCGTCGGGCTCACAGTGCACGATCATGGTTGGGGGACAACGCGATCCACGCCACGGGCGGGGTGTTGGACCGGCTCAGACGCTACCGGCCACGAACCGTCGAGATCGACGACTGCACCTACCGGGAAGGGTTGCAGGCAGTGGGTATCTCCGGCGGAGTCGCCGGCAACGTGGTACCCGATGCCTGTGAGCTGGTGGTCAACTTCCGCTTCGCCCCGGACCGCTCGTTGTCCGACGCGCAGGCGCACGTCCGCGAGGTGCTCGACGGGTTCGATCTCGAGTTCACCGACGGCGCTGCCGGTGCGCTACCGGGGCTCGATGCGCCTGCTGCCGGGGAGTTCCTCGCAGCTATCGGGGTCGCGCCGGTCGCGAAGTATGGCTGGACCGACGTGTCGCGCTTCGCCGCGCGCGGGATCCCGGCGCTGAACTTCGGACCCGGTGATCCCAACCTCGCGCACACCCGCGAGGAGCACGTCCGCACCGATCAGATCACCGCCTGCACCGAAGCGCTGCGCCGCTACCTCACTTCCCCCCGAACTTCCCCCCGACATGGAGACATATCGGGGCAAAAGGACGGTCAATAGCCCGATATGTCTCCATGTCGGGCGGGGTAGCGGGCTCAGTAGGGTGGGGCCATGTCGGTGGACGGGGTGGGGGGGTCCAGCAGGAACGGTGGGGCCGAGGAGCACCCTCAGGAAAAGCAGCGTGGGCCGGTGGTGCTGCGGCGGGATCGCCGCCACGAGGCGACCACGACCGACCAGCGGCTGCTCGACTCGCGTGGTCCCAGCGACTGGGTGCACACCGACCCGTGGCGGGTGCTGCGTATTCAGGCCGAGTTCGTCGAGGGCTTCGGGGCGCTCGCCGAGTTGCCCCGCGCGGTCACCGTGTTCGGCTCGGCGCGCACCCAACGCGACCATCCTGAGTACGCCACCGGGCGCGAGTTGGGGGCCGCGCTCGCCGCCGCGGGCTTTGCGGTGATCACCGGTGGCGGCCCCGGCACCATGGAAGCGGTCAACCGTGGGGCGTCCGAAGCAGGCGGCTTGTCGGTGGGACTGGGGATCGAGCTGCCCTTCGAACATGGCCTCAATCCCTGGGTCGACCTCGGAATCAACTTCCGCTACTTCTTCACTCGCAAGACCATGTTCATCAAATACGCCCAGGCCTTCGTCTGCCTGCCCGGCGGCTTCGGCACCCTCGACGAGCTCTTCGAGGCGCTGACCTTGGTTCAGACCAAGAAGGTCACCAAGTTCCCCGTCGTCTTGCTAGGACGGGACTACTGGGGCGGGCTGTACTCGTGGCTTGCTGACACCGTGGTGGCTCAGGGCAAGCTCAACGAGGCCGAGTTCGGTCTGGTGCACCTGACCGATGACATCGACGAGGCGGTGCGGCTGGTCGGCATCTCCTACCAAGCCTGGCAGGACACGCACTGACCGCGGTTCGGGGCAGCGGTGAGGGGGTTGGCCGTCTTTGATGATGCACCAACGTGTCACGATCGGCACGTGGGCACGGTGCTGATCTATCTTGCCGTCGCCGTGGTGGTGGCGGCCGTGGTATTCCTGATCGCCTCGCTGGTTTTCGGCCGGGGTGAGGAGCTGGCAGCACTGCCGCCGGACGCTACCCCGACCTGGCTGCCAGAGGGACCGATCATCGGCGACGACGTGCGCGCTGTGCGGTTCGCCCAGGTAGTGCGTGGTTACCGGATGTCCGACGTGGATTGGGTACTGCATCGTGCAGCGGCCGAGCTTGACAGCCTGCGTTCCCGAGTTGCCGAGCTGGAGGCGCAGCAGTGAACCTCACCGCGCGGGTCGAGGTGAACGCGCCGCCGGAAACGGTGTTCGCAGCTGCCACCGACTGGGAGCGCCAGGGCGAGTGGATTCTCGGCACCACCGTGCGGGTCCGCCACGGTGACGGCCGCTCGGTTGGTTCTGAGGTGGAGGCAGTCACCGGAATACGTGGGATCGGAGTCACCGACCGCATGCAGATCGCCGTGTGGGAGGCCCCGGCCCGATGCGAGGTGCGGCACCTCGGACGAGTGGTCCGCGGCACCGGCATCTTCACGGTGGAGCCGCGTGGACGCGGTGCCACCTTCGAGTGGACCGAGCAGCTGGAGCTGCCGCTGGGTGCGCTGGGCAGGCTGGGCGCGACGCTGGTCCGGCCGGTCTTCGGGTGGGGCTTGCAGCACTCGTTGGACCGTTTCGCCGGCTTCTGCCAGAACTACCGCCAGTGATGGTGAGCGCTGTCTCAGCGCCGGGTACCGACGGCCGGCTGCGCTGCCCGTGGGCCATCACCGCCGCCGACTACTGCGACTACCACGACACCGAGTGGGGGATGCCGGTACATGGCGAGGCCGCGTTGTTCGAGCGGCTCAGTCTGGAGGCGTTCCAGTCAGGACTGTCCTGGTTGACGATCCTGCGCAAGCGGACCGCCTTCCGCCGCGCGTTCGTGGGTTTCGACCCTGCTGCGGTCGCCGCTTTCACCGGTGACGACGTGGCGCGCCTGCTGACCGATCCAGCCATCGTCCGCAACCGGGCCAAGATCGAGGCAACGGTCCGCAACGCCAGGGCAGTCACCGAGCTCGGTGCGGACCTGGACGCCCTGTTGTGGTCCTACGCGCCCGACCCCGCCGGACGGTTCACCCCGCGTACCACCGCCGACGTGCCGACCCGCACCCCGGAGTCCGAGGCGATGTCGGGCACCCTGCGACGTCGCGGTTTCGCCTTCGTGGGACCCATCACCTGCTATGCGCTCATGCAGGCCACCGGGATGGTCGACGACCATCTCGCCGGTTGTTTCCGCCGCACCGCACGATGAGCTCCGGCGCTGGTGAGCGCACGGTCCCAGGTGGACGGTGCGCTGCGCTGGCCCGAGATCATCGGTTGCTTTTCATGGCTCTGGGTCGATAAGGGAGAATGCAGGGGGTCACCGGTGTCGCGTGGCCATCCCGCGGTGACGAATGCACGGAGGGAGCACGCTATGGCGGCCATGAAGCCACGGACCGGCGACGGTCCCCTCGAGGTGACGAAGGAGGGACGGGGCATCGTGATGCGGGTCCCCCTCGAGGGCGGTGGACGGCTTGTCGTCGAGATGTCGGCGGACGAGGCAGGCGAACTCGGTGAGGCGTTACGAGCTGTCGTGGAGTGATGGTCTGCCCCCCACCGTCCATCGTCACGTGGCCTCGGTTGGTGCCTGGAAGGCACACCGGGGGCCTCGCCACGCGCTGACCGGGAGGCATCAGTGCCCGCGACACCGAAGGTCCCCACCCCCCTGGCCGAGGTCCGGGTCCAGGCGCGGCGCAGTCCCGGGGTGCCTGATGTCGTCCTGGTCGGACAGCCGTCAAACGGGCCAGCTCCAAACGGGCCAGCTCCAAACGGGCCATCGCCGAATGGGCCATCGCCGAATGGGCAGTGCCCGTCTGGACCGTCCTCACCTGGGAAGTCCACAGCGGACGATCCGCCGGTCTTGGGTCCCGGCTCAGACGTGCTCGGGGTGGACGAGCGGTGGCTGACCCAGTACCGAGTGCGCGCCACCGCAGGTTCCGTGCATGTGGTGCCACTGGCCACGGCGCGACCCGATCACGGGTGGTTGCTGGGAATCGGGCAGGGCGGTGTGCAGCACTGGCGGGCGGCCGGTGGCGCGCTGATCCGGGCCACGTCGACGCGGGTGGCGGGCGATGCCGTGGCCCGGCCGCGGGCATCACGTACCGTGCAGGTGCACCTACCGCCCGGCACGACGGCCCACCAGGCGGCGGCGCTCGCGCTGGGGTGCGTGGTGGGCTCGCACCGTTACCGGTTTGCCAGCGGCGACCGTCCCCCGTGGACGACCACTGTGCGGCTGGTTGCGCCCCCTGGGCACGACCCGCAACCGCTCGCCTCCGCGGTCGCCAGAGCACAGGTGCTCGGCCACGCCACCGGGCTGGCACGGGAC
>JBOHGX010000130.1:0-5059 GCA_050700255.1 Pseudonocardiaceae bacterium | reverse complement strand
CACCCGAGGTGCGCCGGTTCTGCATTAAGATCGTCAACGAGGCCACCCGGTTAGGCGCTCTGGTCACCGAGCTGATCGCGCTGTCCCGGCTGCAGGGCGCCGAGCGGCTCCCCGAGTTGGCCACCGTCGAGGTCGATGAGGTGGTGCGTGAGGCACTGGATCGCTGCCGGCTGGTCGCGGAATCGGCTGACATCAGGATCACCGTCGACCCGCCGAGCGGGCTGTTGCTCGACGGTGACGCGACGCTGCTGGTCACCGCGCTGTCCAACCTGGTCGACAACGCGGTGTCCTACTCGCCGCCGGGTAGCCCGGTCTCGGTCAGCCGGCGCCTGGCGGACGGTTTCGTGGAGATCGCCGTCACCGACCGTGGCCTCGGGATTGCTTCTGAGCACCAGGAACGGGTGTTCGAGCGGTTCTTCCGGATCGACCAAGCACGCAGCCGGGCCACCGGTGGGACCGGGCTGGGCCTGGCGATCGTCAAGCACGTCGCCGCCAACCACGGTGGGGACGTGCAGTTGTGGAGCAGGCCGGGCACTGGATCCACCTTCACCTTGCGGGTGCCCGCGCATCCGCAAAGCGCGGACCGCGCACCGCACACGCCGCCGACACCCGAGCACGTGGGAGGATCGCTGTGACCAGGGTGCTGATCGTCGAGGATGAGGAATCCTTCGCAGATCCGCTCGCCTTCCTGCTACGAAAGGAGGGCTTCTCGACAGCAGTGGCCACCACAGGGTCCGCGGCGCTGGAGGAGTTCGACCGCAACGGGGCGGACATCGTGCTGCTCGACCTGATGCTCCCCGGGATGAGCGGCACCGACGTCTGCAAGCAACTGCGGGCCCGCTCCGCCGTCCCGGTGATCATGGTGACTGCCCGGGACAGTGAAATCGACAAAGTGGTCGGTCTGGAGTTGGGCGCCGACGACTACATCACCAAGCCGTACTCGGCCCGCGAGCTCATCGCCCGGATCCGTGCGGTGCTACGCCGCGGTGGAGACATCGACGGGGATGCTGCCCTCGGGCCTTCAGTTCTCGAGGCTGGTCCGGTGCGGATGGACGTTGAGCGGCATACCGTCACCGTCGCCGGGCAGGAGATCGGGTTGCCGCTCAAGGAGTTCGACCTGCTGGAGTACCTGCTGCGCAATGTAGGGCGGGTGCTGACCCGTGGCCAGCTCATCGACCGGGTATGGGGAGCCGACTATGTCGGAGACACCAAGACCCTCGACGTACACGTCAAGCGGCTGCGTTCCAAGATCGAGCGGGATCCGTCGTCACCCCAGCACCTAGTGACCGTCCGCGGGCTGGGTTACAAGTACGACTCCTGACATTTAGGACAGAAGACATCTGAGGCAGGTAGCCTGACCTGCCGTGCGACTCGGCGTGCTCGATGTGGGTTCCAATACCGTCCACCTGCTGGTGGTGGACGCGCACCGTGGTGGGCACCCGATGCCGATGATTTCGGAGAAGTCGGTGCTGCGGCTGGCCGAGCACATGGACGCCCGTGGCAAGATCACCCCTGAGGGTGCCGATCACTTGATCCGCACCGTGTGTGCCGCCGCCGACTCGGCGTCCGCGATGGGCTGCGCGGACCTGATGGCCTTCGCCACCTCAGCGGTGCGCGACGCCTCCAACGTCGGTGCGGTACTCGCCCGGGTGCAGGCCGAAAGCGGGATCGAGCTCGAGGTGCTCTCCGGTAAGCAGGAGGCCATTCTCACCTTCCTCGCGGTCCGCCGGTGGTGCGGCTGGTCAGCTGGTCGGGTGCTCATGCTGGACATCGGCGGCGGGTCCCTGGAGATCGCCAGCGGTATCGACGAAGAGCCGGATGTGGCGGTATCACTGCCACTCGGCGCCGGCCGGCTCACCCGGTCCTGGCTGGCGCACGATCCGCCCCGTCGCCGCGAGCTGGCGAACCTGAGCGAGTACATCGGTGAGCAACTCGAGGACCCAGCCCGCAAGCTGCGCAAGGCCGACGCTCCGGACCGAGTGGTGGGCACCTCGAAGACCTTTCGATCGCTGGCCCGGCTCACCGGTGCCGCCCCATCGTCAGCCGGCCTGCGGGTCCGCCGTACGCTGACCGACACCGGTCTGCGCCAGGTGATCGCGTTCATCTCCCGGATGAGCTCTGACGACCTGGCGGAACTGGAGGGAGTCAGCGCCAGCCGATCTCATCAGCTCGTCGCTGGAGCCTTGGTGGCCCAGGCCGCGATGGGCGCTCTGGACGTCGATGAGCTGTCGCTATGCCCGTGGGCGTTGCGGGAAGGTGTGATTCTGCAAAAGCTGGACTGGTTGGATGGAATCGACCGGACGGCGCAGCCGGGGCGCCGCCCACCTCGACGTACTGGACGAAACAGCGGCTCGGGGGGCACGGTGAGAGACGATGAGGCGCAGCAGCGAGCCTGAAGAGCGGGCCCAGTTCAGCGTGGCTGAGCTGGTGGCTCGCTACGGTGAGCCGACCCCGACAACCGGGCGTCGTCGCCGCCGAGCTGCCGACGATGACACCGGCGTCGGTGCGAACACCGCTGCACAGCCCACCGTCGAACCGAGCCGGACCACCCGGACAGATCCTGGCGGCGGTGCGCCGCCTGTTGCCGCCCCACCTAGTCGTCATGGAACGTCTCAGTATTATTCGTCCTTGTCATCCGGTAACGGTCGCGGCGGCCGACAGTGGGCGCCGGCCGTGGAGACACCGGCGGTGCGCACCCCACCTGTGCGGGCCCCGGCCGTGCGAAGCACCGCCGTGCGAACCCCTCCCGGGGGGACCCCTGCGGTAGGGACCTCAGCGGTGGGCCGACCGTCGGTGATCGCCGGGCGCCAGCCACTCAGCTCGCTGAGCCCACTCAGCGCGACGGCGCTGTCCGGCGATCCGGCCACCGTCCAGTTCCCCCGGGTGGCACCGGCGCCCACGGACCCCGCTCCCTGGCCTGGCCGCCTTCCCGGCGGTGGCGAACCCCCCGCCGGACTGGGTAACGCCACGCGTGCCATTCCCCAACAGAAGGCGAACGGCAGGCGGGTCGACGAACGTCCCAGGCAGGCGTGGAACGCCACCGAGGAGCCGCACGGCGCCGACCCCCGCCGTGATGAGTCCCCCAGCGACAAACTGCACAGCGACGAATCTCGCAGCGACGAATCTCGCAGCGACGAATCTCACGGCGACGAGTCCGAATACGGCTCTCCGGTCCGGGAGTGGGCCGTGATGGTGGCTCAGATCGGGATCGGCATTGTCGGCGGTGCGGCGCTGTGGCTGATCTGCGAGTGGCTCTGGCAGCGGATGCCCGTGGTGGCACTGATCGTGGCGCTGGCGGTGATCACCGGACTGGTCTGGGTGGTTCGCCGGGTGCGGCGTGCCGATGACCTGCAGACGACTGTGATCGCGGTACTTGTCGGCTTGTTCGTCACCGTGTCCCCGGCCGCGTTGCTGCTTGTCGGTGGCCGATAGGCGATGTCGCCGGCAGGCCCGATCCGGGTGGCCCTGTCCACCGCCTCGGTATGGCCCGAATCAGTCGCCGTGGCATTCGAACTGGCCGCCGAGCTCGGCTACGACGGCGTCGAGGTGATGGTCTGGGGTGATCCTGTCAGCCAGGACGTCGCCGCCCTCGCGATGTTAGGGGCCCGCCACCGGATGCCCGTGCTAGCTCTGCATGCCCCTTGCTTACTGATCACTCAGCGGGTGTGGGCGGCAGATCCGGCTGTCCGGCTGGAGCGTACCGTGCAGGCGGCTATCGAGTTGGGAGCCGGTGTCGTCGTGGTGCATCCCCCGTTTCGCTGGCAGCGGCGCTACGCCACCGAATTCCCACAACAGATCTCCGCGCTTGAAGCCTCATCCGGGCTCACGATCGCGGTGGAGAACATGTTCCCGGTGCGTCGTGGCTGGTTTGAGATGCCCAGCTACGTACCGTCACCGGATCCGACGGATGTCGGGTATTCGCACTACACGCTGGACCTGTCCCATACCGCTACCGCCCGAGTCGACGCGGTGGCGATGGCGCAACGGATGGGGTCACGGTTGGCCCACCTGCATCTGGCTGATGGCAGCGGTGCGCCCCGCGACGAGCATCTGGTGCCTGGTCAGGGCAGTCAGCCTTGCGCTGAGGTGTGCCGGGCACTGGTGGATCGTGGATTCACCGGCACCGTTGTGCTCGAGGTCAGTACTCGGCAGGCCCGTACCCGCCCGGAGCGCCGCGCCGCCCTCACCGAGGCCATGCTCTTTGCGCGCTTACACCTATAAGCAGCCGATAGGCCGATTGGGTGTCTCATGTGGTGAGCGTCCCGGTAGCCGGGTATGTAACGAATGGGTCACTCATACGGGTGTGGAGGCGTGCCATGGACACCGTCGTCATCGTGATCATCATTGGTATCATCGTGCTGGCCGCGGTCGTGGTCTTCGCGGTATTGGATGCCCGCCGGCGTCGGCGCGCCGGCCTGCAGGAGCGATTCGGACCCGAGTACGAACGTGAGGTGCAGGCGCGCGGCAGCGAGCGCGACGCCCTGCAGCACTTGGGCAAGGTCGCCGATCGGCGCGATCAGCTCGATATCCGGCAGCTGGAGCCCGCGGCTCGCGACCGCTACACCCGACGCTGGGAAGCCGTGCAGACCCAGTTCGTCGATCGGCCCGGGCCCGCCCTGGACGAAGCCGACCGGCTCGTGAAGGACGTGATGCACGATCGCGGTTACCCGGTGGAGGACTTCGGTGAGCGTGCCGAGCTCGTCGCCGCGGATCACCCGCAGGTGGTCGAGCATTACCGGGCTGCGCATGCCGCCCGTCAGGCCCATCACGGTCAGGCGGGCTCGTCAGATACTGAGCAACTGCGGCAGGCGTTCGTTCACTACCGGGCGCTGTTCGACGAGCTCGTGCATGGCCGTCAAGACACGGCGAGATAGCCCAAACACTTGATAACACAGCAACACTTGATAACACAGCCGGAGGCTTCAGGATGAACACGCCGCATGAGCACCACGAGCAGCACGAGCAGCACGAGCGGTCGCAGGCTCCGGGTGGGCGGGTGCGTCGCTTCCTTGACGATGAGCAACCAGTGGGAGTGCAGACCGGTCATCCGGCGGGGGGG
>JBOHGX010000129.1:0-4504 GCA_050700255.1 Pseudonocardiaceae bacterium | reverse complement strand
CCTGTGGGTCGCTGAACGCACACAGGATGGTGATGAGCCTGACCGCGTGCTCGCGGTCAGCGGTTCAGGCGACGTCGGCCGTAGGCACCAGCGGCCAGCGCAATCCCGACGGCGGCGATCGCAACCTGCATCACGATCTCGATCCAGTCGATGCCGGGTGTGACAGCCACCCCGAGGTACTGGGCGATCAAGGTGCCCAGTAAGGCACCGATGGCGCCGATCACAATGGTGAGCCAGATGGGGATGGCCTGCTTGCCCGGCAGGACCAGGCGGGCCAGCGCACCGATGATCAAGCCGACGATGATGGCGGTAAAAATGCCGGTGACTGTCATGCTGCTCCTCCGTCCGGTAAAGGCATGAGGGCTGTGCCACATGTCTCATTCATCCCATACCGTTCCATGAAACGTGTCGAAATGGTTCATGGAGCCGCCACCTCGCGGGGGCGGCGTTGAGTCGAGGACTCTTCCCGCAGCGGTCTGACTGCGTATCCGGCGTGCCGGGTAGGTCTTACATCAGTTCTGTCGGGCTGCTCCCGGCGCAACTCGCCGGTGTCGGCCGCCAGGGCGGCCAGGTTGAGCGCGGCGTTGTGGTCTCGGTCGACGATCAGGCCACACGCCGAGCACACGTAGGTCCGCTCCGAGAGCGTCAGCTTGGCTTTCGCTGTGCCGCACCCGGAGCAGGTCTTCGACGAGGCGAACCAACGGTCCGTCACGATCAGCACGCCACCGGCGCGCTCGGTCTTGTAGGTGAGCTGGCGCCGGATCTCCGCCCAACTCGCATCGGCGATGTGCCGGGCCAGGCGCCGGTTGCGGACCATCCCGGCCACGTGCAGATCCTCGATCACCATGGTGTCGAACTCGCGCACCAGGCGAGTGGTGAGCTGGTGAATGGCGTCGCGACGCAGGTTCGAGACGTGGGTGTGGACACGGTCGGCGCGGGCGCGAGCCTTGCGCCACCGGTTCGAGGGCACTTGCCGGGTGCGTCGGTCGGGTCCTTGTCGTCGGGCTGTCTGCCGCTGCGCGCGCCGCAGGTCGACGAGCGCGGCGTCGAGGTGGCGCGGGTTGGGCACGGTCTCCCCGGTGGACAGCACGGCGAGGTGCTTGATGCCGAGGTCGACACCGACCACGTCGCCGCCGGCGCGCAGCGCGGGCTCGCGGTCGGGCAGCTCCACGGAGAACGCGACATGCCACCGCCCACGCTGCCACGACAGGGTGGCCGAGCGAATCCGGGCGGTGCCCGCTTCGACGTGGCGGGCCAACTTGCGGATCGACTCGTGGGTGCGCACCAGGCCGATGACGGGGAGCAGGATGTGGCGACGGTCGGGGCCCAGTCCGAACACTCCGGTGGTGAACCGGCAGGTCAGCCGGGCTCGGTGCTTCGACTTGAACCGGGGCATCCGGGCACGCCCGGCCTTGCGGTTGCCCAGCGCGGTCGCCAGGTTCGCGCACCCGGACGCATAGGCCTCCTTCGAGTTCTCGCTCCACCACGGCGCCACGACGTCCTTGGCGGCGTTCCACGCCTTGCGCAGGCTGTACGCGGAGGTGTTGATCCACGGGGTGAGCTGGTCGCCGGTCAGGCCGTAGGTCTGCTCAGCGGCACGCTGCGACCAGTTCGCGCGCACTTGCGCGAGGCACCAGTTGTAGGCGACGCGCTGGGCGCCGCAACGGGACCGGAACGCCTGGCCCTGCGCGTCGGTCGGGTCGAGCGCGTACAGGTAGGCGCGGATCACAGCGCCTCCTCGGGTTCGTTCGCGATCGCCGCGACGGCGGCAGCCGCCCTGCGCGCGGCACAGCGGCGGCCGTAGGGGCGGGCGCACATCGAGTCCAGGACTTCGGTGAGGTCGCAGGCCAGGTCGTCGGGCAGCTCCGCGTTGTCGAGGATCACCACGGTCCGGCCATGCGCGGACAGCGCGGCTTCGAGGTACTCCACCCCGAAACGGGCCAGCCGATCGCGGTGCTCCACCACGATCGTGGACACCTTCGGGTCGGCGAGCACCTCCCGCAGCTTGGTGCGGCGCCCGTTCAGCCCGGACCCGATCTCGGTGACGGTTCGGTCGATGCGGATGCCACGCTCCGAGCACAGCGTCAGGACCCGCCCGGCTTGGCGTTCCAGGTCTGCCTTCTGGTCGTGGGAGCTGACCCGGCAGTACGCGACCACAACACCGATCGAGGTGACGGGCGGGTCGACCAGAATCGTGCCGGTCGCGAGCTGCCGGGCGGGCACCGGCAGCGTCCCGGCGTGGAACCAGTTCAACGCCGCGCGATACGACACGCCGTTCTCCTTGGCCCACACACTCAGCTTCACATGGATATTATCGCATGAAACAGCGCGTTGTTACACATTCTCGTGAGCAGTTGACAACCCCCTCGAGCCCACATCACACCTTCGCGGGTAGCCGCGCCGGTTGGGCGACCCTATCGCGATCCCGGAGACGGCCACGGCGACTCCTCTACCTGATGGCGAGACTGCGCGCCGTGTGGCGGATGCGCTTGCCGTCGAGCCGCTTGCTCAATGCCGTCGCTGGGATGAGTTGATCCTCGACACGCAGCCACGAATCCCGACCGTCGGCGTAGCCCAGTTCATAGGTGACCTGGCCCAGCCAGACACCCTCGGCGGTGCGCCACCACCGATATAGCTCACCACGGACCCGCCCCGTCCAGCCCAACCCGTCCCCCACGGTGCGCCGCCGGCTATCCCCGGGACGCGGGTACAACAGTTCCAGGTGAACCCAGACCGGCGTCGTCGGCACCACTGGCCCCCGGCGCGGTATGTCGAACTTCATCGGACCAAGGGCCACGGCGTACTCCCGCACAGGTCGACGGATTCGATCCTGGACGCGGGGGAGCGCGTACGACCTCAGGATAAGCAGATCGCCTCGCCGTTGGACAGGTGCGAGTCACGGTGGAGATCGACGGCGAAGCTCCGATAAAGAAAATCACTTAACGTGCAGGAGTGATTACTTTCTGGATACAGGCAAGCGTGTTCTTGACAGATCTTCTCCATTGGGTCAAAGATGATCAGTAACCGGGGGTAGGGGGACGAATGCAGATCGATATCCTGCAGGCTGATCGTCGGTGGGCGAAGTCCAGACGCTGACCCTGGGACTCATCGCCGGGGTCGCTATCTTTCTCGGGCTACCGCTGGGCCGGCTGCGGAGCCCCCGTCACAGTCGCACCATGCCGGGCACGCGCGTGTTCCTCAACGCGATCGCGCTCGGCATTCTGATCTTCATAGTGTGGGACTTGCTCACCCATGCTTGGGGGATGATCGGCGCCACGCTGGGCAATGTGCAGGATGGTTCCGCCGGGATGGGTTCCGTGATCGGGCTCGGCGCCCTGTGCTTTGCCGGGTTGGGCGTGGGTTTGTTGAGTTTGGCCGCCTACGAGCGCTGGCTTACCGGAGATAGCGAGGAGCCCATTCTCCTGGGTCCTGGTGCGATGGCTGCAGACGAGCTGGCTATCCGTACCACTGGATCCTGGACGGTGGCGCACCGGCTCGCGTTGCTGACGGCCGTGGGGATCGGCTTACACAACTTCAGCCAGGGCCTCGCGGTTGGTAGCAGTGCGGCCCAAGGCGAGATCGCGCTGGCCGCCCTGCTGGTGACCGGGTTCACCCTGCAAAACGCCGCCGAGGGATTCGGGATCGTGGCCCCACTCGCCGCTGACGATGAGCGGGCTGAGTGGCGATTCCTGCTGCTGCTAGGCCTGATCGGTGGCGGCCCCACCGTGTTGGGAACCACGGTCGGTCATGAGTTGACCAACGACGCGGTAAGCATGGTTTTCCTGACCTTGGCCGCCGGCTCTATCCTCTACGTGATCATTCACCTCGTCGCGATCGTCCTCGCGGGCGGTCATCGGCACCTGCTTTATTGGGGCGTGTGGGCGGGGCTGGTCGCCGGCTTCATCATCGACATGTTGCTCGCGGCCGCCGGCGCCTAGCCTCGGGGACGTGACTACACCATCCACCACGGCAGCCAAGGACCCCGGCAGCTGCCGGTGCTCGTCGCTACGCCAGAGGGATAAAACTCTGCAGTCGTGACGAGAACCGAGCCGCGCGAGCCGTCGACAAGGTCCCGGGGCTTGTGCGCGGACCTGGCGGCTGTGGGGAGCGCCGCGTTGCTCGTCGCGGTGGCGGCGGTGGTCGGCGTCCGGCTGCTCCAACAAGGTGTGCCGCTGCACGTCGACGCCCCACCACTGGGCGCGCAATGGCTGCCGCACGTCGGCCGGGGAACGGTTCCAGCGGCGCTGGTTGCGATTGTCGTCATCCTGCGCGGACCCGAGCTGGCCGCCCGGCTGCCCTGGCGACCGCTGCTCGGCATCTCGACGATCGCGGCGCTGGCCTGGACGGTGAGTCTGGCCCTGGTCGACGGGTGGCAACGCGGGGTCGCTGATCGGCTGATCACCGACACCGAGTACCTGCACGACATTCCCAGAGTCAGCGACGTCGGTGCGATGTTGCGGATCTTCGCCGAGCGGATACCGGGCCTGCAGCCTGAGTCCTGGAC
>JBOHGX010000128.1:0-7461 GCA_050700255.1 Pseudonocardiaceae bacterium | reverse complement strand
ATCGGTGCTAGAGCACCGATTGCCACTCACGAGGCGAACCGAAGGGAGCCATAATGCCAACGCCGACCAAGGGCGCCCGGCTTGGTGGGTCGCCGGCCCATGAGCGGCTGATGCTGGCCAACCTGGCGACGTCGCTGTTCAGTCACGGCCAGATCACCACCACCGAGGCCAAGGCCAAGCGGCTGCGTCCGTTCGCCGAGCGATTGATCACCAAGGCCCGCAAGGCCGATCTGCACAACCGTCGCGAGATCATGCGAGTGATCCGGGACAAGGACGTGGTGCACAAGCTGGTCGCGGAGATCGGACCGCATTTCGCGGCGCGGCCCGGGGGCTACACTCGGATCGTCAAGACGATGCCACGCAAGGGCGACAACGCTCCGATGGCGGTCATCGCGCTGGTTACCGAGCGCAGCGCCGCGGATGTCGAGGAGGTCAAGCGCCGGGCCTTCAAGGAGCGGCCGAAGGCACAACCGCCGGTTGTCGAGACCGAAGAGCCGGCCCCCGAACAGCCCAGCACCGTGGAGGCTTCCGACGAGTCGGCGCAGGGCACCACGGAGGCCTCTGCCGACGCATCGGTCGAGGACAGCCCGCCGGCCACGCGGCGGGACGCGGGCGAATCCTGACCGCGAGTACCGCATCGCAGGAGCCCGCTGCCCCGGACGGGGACGGCGGGCTCCTACGTTACCGGCTGGACATCAGCTACGACGGGTCCGGCTTCTCCGGATGGGCCCACCAGCCGGGCCGACGAACCGTCCAAGGGGTGCTCGAGAACGTGCTGGCGACTGTGGCGCGGATCCAGGCCACCCTCACCGTCGCTGGGCGCACCGACGCTGGAGTGCATGCCACCGGGCAGGTCGCGCACCTCGATGTGCCGCCGGGCGTGGCGACGCCCGATGAGCTCGCTCACCGGCTCGCTCGGCTGCTGCCGTCGGACGTGCGGGTGCCAGCGGTGCGGCAGGTGCCGCGCACCTTCGACGCCCGCTTCTCCGCGCTGCGGCGGCACTACCGATACCGGGTCTGCGACGCGCAGTGGGGGGTCGATCCGCTGCGCCGGCACGACACGCTGGCATACCACCGCCGGCTCGACGATGCCGCGATGAACGCGGCGAGCAGGCTGTTGCTCGGTGAACACGACTTTGCCGCGTTTTGCCGCCGCCGGGAGGGCGCCAGCACGGTGCGCGCGTTGCAGCGTCTGGAGTGGAGCCGCGACGAACCGGATCTACTGGTCGCGCACGTCGTGGCCGACGCGTTCTGCCACTCGATGGTGCGCAGCCTGGTGGGTGCCCTGCTGGCGGTGGGAGATGGCCGGCACCCGCAGGATTGGCCCGCTGGCCTGTTGCAATACACCGCCCGCGCCAGCGGGGTGACGGTGGCGCCCGCGCACGGTCTCACCCTCGTCGGCGTGGACTACCCCGACGGCGACCAACTCGCCGCCCGCGCCGAGCAGACCCGCGCCCGGCGGTTGCCTGCACGTTAGCTTCGAACGGCCTCCTCGTAGGGGCATGCAATGTGGGAGGCCAAGGAAAGATCCCGATCATGCTCCGCCCGATCACGGCGGGAAGGAGCGGCGCTCTTTCACTTCCCTCTCGCATCGTATGAGCGGTAGCTGGCAAGGGCGTCGTTCACGCATCGGACGTAGTCAGCTAACTCGGCGTGGCCTGCGATTGTCGGACCGAGCGACTCTCGGAAAGTGACACCCGGTGCGAGGACCTCAGGGATGACTGTCGAGGGGTCCTTTCGCGCCTATGCTCTCGCGTTGGAGGTGGTTGCAAATGCCTACGATAAGAGGTTGGCATCACATCTCGCTGTCTGTGACCGACCTCGCGGCGTCCGAGCGATGGTTCGTCGATGTTCTCGGTTTGAAGGTGCTGGACCGGCTGCAGCACGAGGGTTGGGATGCTGTGATCACCGGCGATGTGGTGACTCGGGTCGTGCTGGAGGCGCAGCATCACGCAGATAACAGAGGCGAACGCTTCGATCCGCGTCGCACGGGCATCGATCACTTGGCGTTCGCCGCAGCCGACCGAGCCGAGCTTGAGGAATGGCAGGCGCACTTTGCACGGCTGGGGGTTGACTTCACACCGATCGCGAGCCGCGACTACGGAGAGGTCTTGACCTTTCGGCATCCGGACGGCATCCAGTTCGAGCTCTTCGTACTGAGCGCCGCCAAGGCTGCTGAGGCAGGCTTCGACTAGTCGCCGTGAAGGACATCGCATCCACACTAAGTCACGCAGCACGCCGCGTGGCTTTGAGCCGTCGGCCGTTCAGGTCATCAGTGGATCTGAGCCCTCGTGCTCGGCCACGACGAGCCAGGTAGCAGTGGGGAGACGCACGGCGCCGTCGTGACCGTGTCTGGCGAACTCAGTACGCAGGTCCTCCAGCGCCCCCTCACGGCTCCCGGGAGGTGGCGGCGCACATCCGCTCGGCCACGTCAACCGTCGAGCAGCAGCAGGTCCGGCTCGATGACCAGGGCGCGCGCCAGCGCCGCGCGTTGCTGCATCCCACACGGACAGCTCGGCCGGCAACGCGGCACCGGCACCGCCGAGCCCGACGGTCCGCAGCACGCCGACCACGTCGGCCCGACCTCTGACGGCGAAAGCCACGGTCGCGTGGATGGAGCACCAGGGCAGCAACCGCGGCTCCTGGAATACCACCGCCTGCCGGCGCGCCCGCCGATCGAGCATCCCGCTGGCTGGCCGGCGCAGACCGGCGAGGGTGGCGGCAGGCTGGTCTTCCCGACGCCGGAGGGCCGGATCACCGCCACCTGCCCGGCGTTCAGGCATAGATCGACGTCGTGGAGCACCGCCTTACGGCCGGCGGTGACCGTGATACCCCTGCACCGCAACAGCGGCGACTGATCCGTCGACATCGCGTGCGGCACACCTCCCTACCGGTCTGAAGGCTAGGCAAGCCTAACAGAAAAAGGTATACAGTTTCTGTGTTCCGGATCCTGCATCCCACTGCTACGGCTGCCCTCCATCTGGGTGCGATCGCGGTCGGCAGCTGCACCACCTGCTCTCGTCGAACGGCCTTGCGCCCGAACGCGACGTCCAGCTCACCTACCGCCCGGATCTGACCGAGCTGGTCGCCGGCCTGACGACCGGGCAGTTCTGCTACGCCTTATTGCCCGAGCATGCCGCCACCCTGGCAGCCGGGCGGGCCAGTGCAGCCGGGCATCCCACCGCGGCGCTGCTCGATCTGCAGCAGGAGTGGGAACGCACCACCGGCGCCCACCTCGCTCAGGGCGCGGTCGCGGTGCGGCGGAGTCTGGCCGACCGCAACCCAGAGTTGATCGAGGCACTCCAGCAGGAGCTCGCTGAGACGACCACGATCCATGGGCCGAGCACGGACGGGTCGTCGACGCGATCGCCGCGCGCGACGCCGCCGGCGCGGAAGTCGCGCTGCGAGACCACCTCGCCGCCGTCCGCGACGCACGCGCCCGCCTCGGCGAGTGAGAGGTGCGCTGGATCGCCTGGAACACAGGCCGCGCGACTGCCTCCAGGGGCGGGCAGGTCGGCAGCGGTAACCGACCCTCCGTGCAGCTCGTGAGTGGCAAACAGTGTCATGACACTGTTTGCCACTCACGAGCTAATCGCCGCGGCGCACCGGCCCCAGGATCTCCCGCTCCGCAGGCGTGGTGACCAGCCGCAGCGGTAACCAGAGATCGGGTCCCAACGCGACCACACCGTCGTCGGGTAATGCCGCCAGTTGGTTCGTCATCGGCGGGGCGAGCCGCCATATCTGGGCGGCGAGCTGCGACTGGTCCATCGGGAGTCGCTGGAGCAGGACGAGGTCGGCGTTGTTCGCGGTTCCCTCGACCTGCGGGTGCAGGTAGGGCAGCACGTACAGGGTGGTCTGCCATGGTGAACGGGGCGCGAAAAGCTCTTGGGGGACTGCTCCACCATCATGCACCACCAGCAATGGCGCGTCCTCTGAGGCTCGCGGCAGCTCGACCGGTGCGAGCCTGCGTACCTGTACCAGTGGAGCGGGACGTCCGTCCGGGCCCTCACCGGCGGCTCGGGTGAGCACCTGCCACGCTGCGGGTCGACCGGTGGCGACCACCACCCAGGCACCGGTGGCCATCGCCCGCAAGGCGACCTGGCGGGCCAGGTAGAGCCCACCGACCAGCACCAGCCGGGTCGGCTGCGGGCGTAGCACCGACACGCTCAGCGGCTCATCGTGTGGGCCCGAACCCAGGACCATGCCACCGCGATCGGCCAACGGGCTCAACGCGTCGAGCAGATCGGGCGTGACGAGAAACTCCGGCGCGACCGCTCGGACTCCGGCCGGATTGCCCAACGTCCTCATGCGCAGGCGCCCAGCGGCAACGTTGCAGCCAAGCCGGCGACCTGCAGCCCACACAGCGGAATCAGCGATACACCGAGCCGTTCGGAGACGGCCTGCAACCGGCCGTCGGCCGCCTCGAGTTCTGTGTGATTGCGCGCGCTGACCCGGATGACGCCCCGCAACCCGACCTCGGCGCCATCCGCGCCGGGGGACAGCGACAGCGCGACGGTCGTGGACAGCGCGCGGACTCCGGTCAACGCGTTGAGGTTCGGCGTGGTGCCCCAGTCGGTGATCGCATAGCTGGCGTGTCCCACCCCAGCCGCGGTGACGGCCGCCCACCCCTCGTTCAGCGCCACCTGTTGCCCGGTGCCGGCCACCGCGGAAAGTTCGGCGGCGGAGATCCCAGCGCGTAATAGACGGTCGGCATCCAGCGGTCGGGTCGAGATGCCCCGGGATTCCAGCGCGCTACGCACCCGGGACAGCGCGCCGATCAGTGCCCGATGCGAGCCCACCACCCCACCACCGCGTTCGGCGACGGCGGCGAGGCAGCGGCGGGGATCCAATCGCACCACGACCCAGGTGGTGCGGCGGGCGGCCGCCGGCAGCGGACCTAAGACTTCCAGGTAGGAGCGCAGTGCCGGGGACGACGACGGCAGGGCCGCGCTGCCCGGGTAGCAGTGCCAGATCACCTGGATCGCGTCCAGCACAACCCCGCGATCCTCCAAGCAGGGGGCCAGGGCGCCGAGTGGCAGGCTCGAAGTGCCCCCGACCGCGGCGATCATCAACGGTGCGGCGTCCACCTGCAGCACAGCAGTCCAGGTGCCATGGTGCCCGGCTAGGCCCAGCGGTTCACGCTGGTGGTCGGTGGTATGCGCGATGATCAGCTCCGGGAGCACCAGGCGCAACAGGGCGAGCCGGGAATCGTCGGTGCCCAGGGGCGGCTCCGGCGCAGTCGGCGAGTGACCAGCCGCCACCAGGTTCGGACTCGTCGCGGTCCGGCGATGTGAGCGCAGCAGGTAACGTGCCGTGAGTTGCGCCCACAGCACCAGCCAGCGGCCGCGCCACCGCACCAGCGCCAGCGCCGCCGCGATCAGCAGTACCGCCAGCGCTGCCCACCACAAGGCGGTGTCGACGGCGAAGAGCGCCAGACCAAGTGCGAGCCCGATCTCCAGCGCCACCACGTTGATCAAGGGCAGCGGGCCCAGACGCGAGCCTGTCGAGCGCCGCCGAGCAGTCACCGTGGCGGGCAGTGCACCGGTCATGTCTGCGTCTCCGTCCCGCTATCCTGCCGCACCGTACAGCCCCGGGGGAGAGCGGCAGGCACCCTATGTCCAAGGATCCGACCACCACGTCGCAGGTACAGGCGTACCGCTTCGTGCTTCGCAGGATGGAGTCGGCACTGGTCCGCAAGGACGCGGTGATGCTGCACGAGCCGATGCGCCACCACCTGCGGGCGACCGCGGTCGGCCTGATCTTGGGCGTGTTGGGGTTGGTGGCATTCTTCGTGGTGGGCAAGTTCAGCCCGACCAGTCAGATCAGCAGTAATGAGATCGTCATCGGCAGCCCGTCTGAGGCGGTCTTCGTGGTGCAGGACAACCCGCGGCGGCTCATCCCAGTGCTCAACCTCACTTCGGCGCGCCTGCTATTGGCGGCGATCTCACCTGGTCAGGGAGCATCGGAGGCCAAAAGGGTCGCAGACTCCGCGTTGGCCGACATCGGGCGGGCACCGTCCACCGGGCTTCCGGGAGCGCCGCCCCTGCCGGCGCCGGAGAATCTGATCCGGGGTGTCTGGTCAGTATGCGACACGGCCAAGGTGGGGCAGGACCTGCCGAACGACGCGGAGTCGCAGCCGCAGCTGTCCACCACTGTCCTGATTCGGGAAGGGCAACCACCGGGTCGCCGGCTCGGCGACGACGAGGCCCTTCTCGTCGCCGAGCAGAGCACCGCAGCCACCTACTTCGTGTGGCGCGGTCAGCGGCGGCAGGTTGATCTGCGTGACCCCGCCGTCCGGTACTACCGGTTGGGCACCGTTGTGCCGCGCAAGGTCAGTACGGGTCTGCTCAACGCAATCCCCGAGGGGCGCCCGTTGACGCTGCCGACCATCCCGACCGGGCGCCCCTTACCTCAGCTTCCGGGTGTTCCAGTCGGCGACGTCGTGCGGGTGAAAGGAGTTAAGGATTCCTTTTTCCTTGTGCTGCCTCAGGGTGTGCAGCCAGTGGAACCTGCGGCAGCCGATCTGATTCGCTACGGCCGCAGCACCAGCGCGGACTTCACGAACGTCACCCCGGAGGCCATCTCACGGGTGCCGGAGGTGCCGTTAGCAAGCCAGCTTGACTTAGCCGGCTTCCCCGCCCAGGTCCCGCAGATGCTCAAGACCACCGAGTCGCCGATCGCCTGCCTTACCTGGCAAGGCCCGGACCAGGAACCGGTGATCAGCATCAACCCAGACGAGCGGCTTCCGCTGGACGACGGCGAGCGGCCGGTCGAGGTGCCCCCCGCGGCGAGCGGCCAGACGGCCGACAGCGTCTTCCTCAAGCCAACCAAGGGCGCCCTTGTCCGCGGAGTGGTGCCTGGCCAGCGTGCCGACACCGGGGTGATCTGGCTGGTGACCGACCAGGGACTGCGCTACGGCATACCCACGATAGAAGTGGCTCGGGCACTGGGCCTTGGTGAGATCACCACGCCGGCGCCCGAGTCCATCCTGGGCTTGCTGCCAATCGGACCGACACTGGACCCTCAGCGGGCCTTGGAGCTGTTCAACCCTGAGTTGGCTCGCCAGCAGGCCGAGCAGCGCGCCGGCGGCTGACGCCCTCCGACGACGAGCGCGTTCCCATGTGGACGGTGTGGGCGGTCAGCACGAACACGCCGCTCGAACGTGCGCCGTGGCGGCACGCAGCAGTTCGGGTTCCGCGTCGACCAGCACCACCGTGCCGCCATCGGGCATCACCTCGGCGAATGCCGCACCCATCCCTCCTGCACCGGACCCGACGTCGACCACCACCCAGGTGTCCGGTCACACCAGCCGATGCGCCACCTGCCGTAGCGCATCGGCCGCCAGTTCGTCTGCTCCACGCAGCCGCTGCACCCAAGTCGACCAGTCAATCCCGCTATGCAAGTGCGCCACGGCGAGCAGAATATGGCAGTAAGGCGCATTCAGCGGGCTCAGCGGGGTAA
>JBOHGX010000127.1:0-15848 GCA_050700255.1 Pseudonocardiaceae bacterium | reverse complement strand
CGGCACGCTGGGACTGTTTGATCTCGACTACATCCACCCGACCGGCGCCCGGGAGGATTTTCAGGAGAACTGGGGTGGTGAGGATCTGGACGCGCTGAGCCGCTACGACGGGTCTGCAAGCAATCCGAACTGAAGTTCCGCACGGCGCTGCTGAGGTTAGGTTATGTGCTACCGGGGCAGCCCACGCCCTGAGCGACGGGGGTCAACGTCGTGATGCCGACTTGCGGGGGTCGGGGAAGCCGAGGCTGGTGTAGCCCGGTGCGCGCTTGGCCAGGGACGAGGCCAGGACGCCAGTGTCGATGTCGTGATAGTCGTATACCTCTGCGGTAGTCTTTCCCGGATGCGGGCGCAAGACTCGTCCCACGTACTGCACGAGGCGTCCCTTGAAGGCGATCGGCGCTGCGAGAAACAGGGTATCCAGCAATGGGCAGTCGAATCCCTCGCCGATGAACGGGCCCATGGCGACGACCAGCAGCGACGACCCATCCGTGGGTGGTTGCAAACGAGCCAGGGCATTGCGCCGGGCTTTGGTGGTCATCCCTCCGCGCAGTACAACCGGATCGAGCCCATGTCGCCGGAGTTCGTCGGCGAATCGCTCAACGTGAGTTGTCCCCTGGGTGAGCACAAGGCAATGCCTGCCGCGCTCCAGCGCTTACGTCACATCGGTGATCACCTGAGTGGTGCGGGTACTGTCCGCGACGAGGTCCCGGTAGATGGCGGCCATCCCACCGGGCGCTGACGGGTCAGCCTCGCCGGTATAGCGGAATCGGGTGTCGTGCACGTGCAGCACAGGCATTGGGCGTGGCGCCGGGCCTGGCTGTGCGAGTTCCAGCTGCGGTGACTGGTCATCGGCCGCGGGCGTGTCCTGTGGGCACTGTGTGATGGTGTGCCGGATGGGGCCGAGCTGGAGCGCGATCAGATCGTCGAGTTTGTCGCGGCGGTAGGGCGTGGCGGTCAGTCCGAGCCATCGGCGTGCCGGGATCTGCTTGACGGCGTGGTCGAACGCCGCTGCGGGGATGTGGTGGCATTCATCCGCGACCACCAGCCCGTAGCCGCTGGTGAGTGATGCGATGCCGTCCTTGCGGGCCAGGGTTTGCAGCATCGCGACATCGACCACGCCACGGACCTTCGTGCGGCCGCCACCGAGTTGCCCGGCCTTGACCCCTAACAGCTCGCTGATCCTCCGCCGCCACTGGTCGGCGAGGGCTTTGCGGTCGACGAGCACGAGCGTCGACGCCGCGTGCTCGGCAATCAACGCGCACGCGATCACGGTCTTGCCCGCTCCCGGCGGAGCGACCAGCACGCCCAGGTCATGCCCACGTAGGGCATCCACAGCGTCCTGCTGTGGCCCGGTCAGCGTGGCCGTGAACACGAATTCCCGCGCCTCGCCGGGTGCCCGTTCGTCGGTCACCTCAAGCCGGCTACCGGCTTGCTCGGCCAGTGAGGCAACCGTATCGGCCAGACCGCGCGGCAGAATGAGTCCGCCATCGAGGGTTTCGTCATAGCTGCGCAGAAACCGCGGCGTGTCCCAAGTTGACATGCGCAGCCGCTGGCGTTCGTAGAAAATCGGGTTCGGCATTGACGCCGCGTGTTTCAAAGTTGCATGCAAAGCTGGAGTGAGCTCATTCAACTCCACCCGGATCCCGGCCGCGAGACGGGCGTGCAGGATAGGTGCCGGGGCGGCGCGGATCCGGGTCGAGACCGGTGTGCCGATCCGGTCCACGACCCGCATCGTGACAATGGGTTGCTGACTTTTTGCTGACTCCGTCCGCGTCCAGCCATGCCGCGGGATTGCCGTCGGGGCGTCACGGACGCTAGCCGGCGGACCTTCCAGCCGACCGCCGTTGGAAGCCTGTCCGGATCATCACGTGGCACATCTGATCGCGGCCGGCGGAAAGAGTCGTGCAGTATGGGCGACTCTCTGTATCCGGCGGCGCCAACTAACTCCCCTGTGGTACAGTTTTTGGTACCACTAGGGAGGTGTCTGCATGGCCATCACGGCGACCGAAGCACGTAAGAACCTGTTCCCCCTCATCGAGCAGGTCAACGACGACCGCGCACCTGTCGAAATTACCTCCCGCCGCGGCGACGCCGTTCTGCTGTCCCGCGCGGACTACGACGCACTCGAAGAGACCGCGCACCTGCTGCGCTCGCCGGCCAACGCCCGCCGGTTGCTCGAGAGCCTTCAGCAGGCCGCGAGCGGTGATCGGCAGGAGCACCCGCTGGCCCGATGAGGCTCGTCTTCACCTCCCATGCTTGGGAGGACTACACCTACTGGCAGAGCACTGACCGTAACATGGTTAAACGCATCAACCGACTCATCAACGACGTCTTGCGCGACCCGTTCACCGGCATCGGCAAACCCGAACAGCTTCGTCACGCCCTCGCCGGCAGCTGGTCACGCCGCATCAGCGACGAACACCGACTCGTCTACCTCGTCGACGGCGAGGATGTGGTCATCCTGCAGGCGCGTTACCACTACAGCTGAACACCGCTCGCACGCCCATAAGACCGAACGGCTAGCGATGGCGGCCACGAGAACCCTGAGACCGGTCGTCTCGATCGACGCCCTTTCCTGGATGCCGGTCCCTGAGTGCATCCGCGGATCACGATGTAGATCCTTCGGCAGCATCTCGACGTGACGACCGAGGTCTACGCATCAGCATCGCCCTACGCGACCGGGAGGAGATCAAGTGGGTAGCCTACAGCGGGGACCCCTGAACTGGCATTTCAGACTGTCGGGGTGGCGGGATTCGAACCCACGGCCTCTTCGTCCCGAACGAAGCGCGCTACCAAGCTGCGCCACACCCCGGATGGACGCTGTGGAGTCTAACCGACGCCGACGGCAGTCCAGGCACCGGCTGGCACCGCTGAGCCGCTGTTGCGGGGGACCAGGGTGAGCAGGCTTGTCTCCGGAGGGCACGCAAAGCGCACCGGGGCGTAGGGGGAGGTGCCCATGCCTGCCGACACATGAAGCCAGGTATGCGCACCCCACCGGGATGTGCCGCGGGCTCGGGAGCGGTCCAGCCCGCAGTTGGTCACGATCGCGCCGTAGCCGGGTAGCCGCAGCTGGCCGCCGTGCGTGTGACCGGCCAGCACGAGGTCGTAGCCGTCGGCAGCGAAGGAGTCCAGCACCCGCGGCTCGGGAGAGTGCGTCACCCCCAATCGCAGGTCAGCGGCGGGATCAGCCTGCCCGGCGACCCGCTTGTAGCGGTCCCGACGCAGGTGCGGATCGTCCACTCCGGCGGCAACGACCCGGCGCCCAGCCACGGTGAGCTCACTGCAGGCGTTCGTCAGGTCGAGCCAGCCGTGTTCGGCGAATGCTGCCCGCAGGTCCGCCCACGGCAGTGCCGCACCACGGATCAGTTTGCGTTTGCGTATCAGGTAGCGAACCGGGCTTTTGGGCTTCGGGGCGTAGTAGTCGTTGCTCCCGAACACGAACACACCAGGCAGGGCCAGTAGCGGTCCGACCGCCCGCAGCACAGCCGGCACCGCGCGCTGATGCGCCAGGTTGTCGCCGGTGTTCACCACGAGATCGGGCTGCAGCTCGGCCAGGCCGGCCAACCAGCGCTGCTTGGAGCGCTGGTTGGGTGTCATGTGCAGGTCGGAGATGTGCAGGATCCGCAGTGGCGCAGCCCCGACCGGCAGTACCGGCAGTGTGGCCTGCCGAAGTGTCCAGCGGCGGACCTCGATGCCAGCGGCGTATGTCGTTGCGGCGGCAGCCAACGCAGCGGCGCCGGCGACGGCGCGTCCCATCCCATTCACACCGGCGAGCTTAGTGCGGCCACCTCACTGCCGAGCTCTAGTCTTCAAGGTCATGACGAGGTTGAAGGATCGGCTGCGCGCCGACCTGTCCACGGCGATCAAATCCCGGAGCACCATCACGGTGGCGACGCTGCGGATGGCGCTGTCGGCGATCACCACCGAGGAGGTCGCGGGTGCCGCGGCCCGGGAGCTGTCCGATCAAGAAGTACTCGCGGTACTCACCCGGGAGGCCAAGAAGCGCCGGGAGGCCGCCGAGGCCTTCGCTGCGGCCGGACGCGATGAGCTGGCCAGCCGCGAGCGCGCGGAAGGTGAGGTGCTGGCCCACTACCTGCCTGCCCAGCTCAGCGACGACGAGGTCGCGGCTGTGGTCGCTGCGGCCATCGACGACGTTGCTGGGCACATCGGCAAGCCCCCTGGGCTCGGGCAGCTGGGCCTGGTGATGAAGGCAGCGATGGCCAGGGCGGCCGGCCGCGCCGAGGGCCGCCGGGTGTCCACCGCGGTCATGGCTGCCCTGCAGGGTTGAGCATTACTGCAGGGCTAACCGTTACCGCTCATCCGAGTCTGAGTCTGAGTCCCTGTCTGACTCCCGGTCCGATTCGGACTCCGACTCGGAGTCCGAGGGTGATCTATCGGCCGTCGACTCCCTCGAGCGCCGTGGTCGCTCGGGAGCCGAGGGCGGGGGAGACGGGAACACCGGGGTCGCTCTCCGTCGCGGTGGGCCGGTACTGATGACGATCGTCACCGTGTCACCGGGCATTGCGGTCCGGGTTGACTGGGATGCCACCGTGCCCGACGGCGCGTCGGACTCCGACGTCTCCCGCTTCACCCGGAATCCGGCCCGCTCCAGGGTGAGCTGCGCGCTGTTCTCACCCTGCCCGACGACGTCAGGCACGGGTGTTCCGCCGCCCGTCACGTAGCGCGGTTCAGTGGGCGGCAGGGGCGCCACCGGCAGCCCCTCGTGCATCGGCACCATGGCGTTGAACCAGGTGCGGGCCGGGACCTTGCCGCCGAAGATGTTGCCGTTGCCGCACAGCCGCGGCGGGTCGGTGTCACAGATCGGTGAGGGTCGTGAGCCGTCGGGCCAGACCAGCACCGCACCGGCGTACTGCGGCGTCGCTCCGACGAACCCGGCGGAGCGGTTGGCCGTGGTGGTGCCGGTCTTGCCGACCATCGGTCGTGTCCAGTTCACAGCCTTCGCGGCCGCGAATGCGGTGCCGCCGGGTTGGTCGTCCTTGCTCAACCCGACCGCCAGGGAGTTCGCCAGACCTTCGGGGACGGCCTGCTCGCACGGCGGCTCAGGCACCTTCACCGGTGCGCCGTTGCGGTCCAGCACCGCATCGAGCGGGGTCGGCGGGCACCATTTCCCGCCGCTCATCAACGTGGCCGCGACGTTGGCAAGGTCCAGGGGGCTGGTCGGCTCGGGCCCGAGGGTGTAGGAACCCCGGCGCTCTTGCTTGACCGCGTCGGCGATGGTGCGCCCTCGGGCGTCGCGGGCCATCAGGCTATCCCGCATGCCCAGCCGGAAGGCCATGTTCACCACCGGATCGATCGACCCGAGCCGATCCTCCAGGGCCACGAACGTGGTGTTCGGGGAGATCGCCAGCGCAGTCTGCAGCGAGACCGAGCCGTTGCGGTAGTCACCTGCGTTGCCGACTGAGTACCGGCCGCCTTTGTCCTTGAACACCCGCGACGTGTAGGTATTCGTCACCGGCACCGGGTTCTCGATCCCCATGCCGCGCTCCAGCATGGCGGCAGCGGTGAAGATCTTGTAGATCGACCCGGCACCGAAACCCTGCACGAGAGAGGGCAGCGCATAGGAGGTCTGGCCGGCGTCGGCGTCGAGCCCGTAGTCGCGGTTGGCTACCAGCGCCCGGACCGCATGCCGTTCCCGGCCCGGCTCGACGATCGCCATCGCGTTGGCGATTCCCCGGGTCTGGGTCGGCACCTCGGCGTTTGCCGCCCGCTTGGCCAGGTCACTGGCGCGGCGGTCGAGATTGGTGCGGATCAGGTAACCGCCGCGGCGCAGCTTGTCCTCCGTGAAACCCGCGGCGGCGAGGTAGTCCAGCGTGTACTGGCAGTAGAAGCCGTCTGCTGGACCGGCACCGACGCAACCGTTGGTCAACCCGGTCAGCGGACGCTGAATCCCCAGCGGTTCGGCCATGGCGGCTGCGGCCTGCTCGCTGGTGATCGACCCGACGTTGGCCATCTCGGCGATCACGACGTTGCGCCGCGCCAATGCCTGCTCGGGGTTCTCAATCGGATCGTAGGTGTTGGTCGATCGCACCATGCCGGCGAGCAGAGCGGCCTGGGAGATGGTGAGCTGGTCCGGTGTGGTGTTGAAGTAGGTTCGCGCGGCCGACGCCACCCCGTAGGCATTGTGGCCGAAGAAGACGATGTTGAGGTACCGCGCCAGGATCTCGTCCTTGGACAGCTGCTTCTCCAGCTGCAACGCCACCCGGATCTCCCGCAGCTTGCGTGCCGGGCTGCTCTCCACGGCCGCCGCCCGCTCAGCATCATTTCGCGCCACCGCGTACAGCAGGTAGTTCTTGACGTACTGCATCGTGAGGGTGGACGCGCCTTGGCCCTCCAGCGCGCTGCCGCTGGCAGTCAGGTTGGTCGTCACCGCTCGCGCGGTGCCCCGCCAGTCCACTCCGTTGTGCTCGAAGAACCGCCGGTCTTCGATGGAGATGATCGCCGCCTTCATGGTGTCGGCGATCGCCTGGGGAGGCGTGTTGAACCGGTTCTGGTCGAACACGTACGCGATCGGTACCCCATCCTTGTCGGTGATCGTGCTCACCAGCGGTACCTGGCTCTGGACGAGGTCGGAGGACACGTTGTTGACTGTGTCGCTGGCTTGGTTGGAGGCCATACCGACAGCGCCCACCGCCGGGAACAGGAAGCCCGCGACCAGCAGGCCCGCCACTACACACAGGCCGATGGCTCGGATCAACGCATTGCCGGTCAACACCGGGGCGAGCCTACGCCGCTGCACTCTCTGCGCTGTCGAGGCGTGGCCGAAGCGCTACTGGAGCATGCCATCGACCCAGGTGTCGACCCCCTCGGCGAAGCACAGGTACCCGCGGATCGCTCGCACCCCCTCCAGCGGCTCCGGGTAGCACCAGGCCGCGTCGGCGATGATCCCGGATGGGCTATGCACGCTGCGGTAGGAAGCGGTGCCCTTGTACGGGCAGACGGTGTGCGTGCCGGACAGTTCGAGCAGTTCGCTGCGCACATCGTCGGCCGGCAGGTAGAAGCGGTTGGGCAGGCCGGTCTCGGACAACAGCACCGCACGCCGGGACTCGGCGATCACCTCACCGCCGGCCACCACCCGAACCTGCCGGCTGCAGGACCGGGCGTCGACCCTGGTGTAGGGATTACGCAGGTGCCCGGCGACCTCCTCGTCCTCGTCGAACCAGGCATCCATGGAATCCCAGTACAGCGCTACATGACTGGATAGCCAGCCCGCATCGGGCAGCGGATCGAGGTAGGACCACAGCGCGTTGTCGGCCGTCCGGTCGCTGACCATGACCGACCAGTAGCTGGCATCTCCCTTGAACGGGCAGTACGTGCGATGGTCGGTGCGGGTGAGCAGGTCCTCGCGGACGTCGTCGTGGGGTAGATAGAGCTGCGGGAGCAGGTTGCTCTCGTGGAGCAGCATGCCGCTGGTGGTGTCCAGAACCGTCTCGCCGCCGAAGACTGCGCGCACGCGCCGGGGAAAGGGCTCGAACAGCAGCCGGTGTGCCGGACCGTCGATGCGGTAGTTCACGGTGTCGCGTGGGCGCGAGGACAGCGGGCCATCGCCGAGTGTCAGTGCCATGCCGTCCAGTCTCATACGTCAGGCGTGATCCGTCAGGACAGCCGGACAGGACGTGGCGAAGTGAAACGTATCTGGGGGTACCCGCCGATGCTCTGGATAGGAAAGCGAAGGGTGCAACGGCGGTGAAGGTGGAACAGTGAGCAACGCTATCGAGGTTCGGTCGGCTGCTGATCAGCAGGACGAGCCGATCACCGGACGCGGACTGGCCATGCTACGCGCGGTGTCCGACGGTCGCGCTGAGCTCGCCTGCAGCTGCGAGCCCGACCTGTTCATCGACGGCCTGGGGTGCTGCGACCAGTACACCGCACATCGTCTGGCCCGGGCCGGTCTGATTCGCCCGGCGGTTCCGGGCGCTATCGGCCAGCGGGTGCGGGCCGAGCTCACCGTTGCCGGACGAGCAATTCTTTCGTAGCTGCCGAAGATTTCCGGCTGACATTCAACCGTTGGGCGCATAAGGCCAGCCATCTACCGACGTGCTCTCAGTTGTTGGTAACACCGAGTACCGTCATGGTGTGTGAGCGCATCCCACACCACGCAGCAGAGCTTCCTGCTCGAAATAGAGGCGTTGGTCGCCGCCCTGATGGGCGATGCCCGACCAGCCGAGATCACGTCCTTGGTTGACCAGCTCGAGGTCACCGTGGACCACGGGGAAGAGATTCCCCTGGCCGCGATCACCGACGTCCGCTCGGCGATCGAGCTGGTTCGGGACGGCCGCCCGTGCGCCGCGGTCAGCGCGCTGCTCGCCGCCCGCTCCACACTCGGCGCGCCGCCGCGCTAGTCGTGCACCCGGGCCGGCACAGCTCACGACCGGCCCGGCGATCAGTACCTGCATCGAGCACCGCGTCGCGCCATGCTGGTCGGTGTGGATGACGACGTGCTCGGCAGCGCGTTGCGGGCCGCTGTGCGGGGCCCGGTGCGAACCGACGCCGGGAGCCGGGCGCTCTATGCCACTGATGCCTCGAACTACCGGGTGCCACCCCGTGCCGTAGTGCTGCCCCGCTGTGTCGACGATGTGCACGCCGTCGTCGCCTTCTGCCGCGAGTGGGGCGTGCCGCTCACCGCTCGAGGCGCTGGTACGTCGATATCGGGTAACGCCATCGGCCCCGGTGTGGTGCTCGACTTCTCCCGCCACCTCGATGCGGTGCTCGAAGTCGACCCGTCCGCCCGGCTGGCCCGGGTGCAGCCGGGGGTAGTACTCGACACGTTGCAGGCCGCGGTCGCCCCGCACGGTCTGCGCTTCGGTCCCGACCCGTCCTCCCACGGTCGCTGCACGCTGGGCGGGATGATCGGCAACAACGCCTGCGGGACGCATTCGATCGCCTGGGGCACTACTGCGCAAAGCGTCGAGGAACTCGTGGTGGCGCTGCCCGACGGCTCCCGGCTGGTAGCGGGCTGCGGGCAGCTGCCGCCGGAGGTGGCCACGCTGGAGCGTGAGCATCGCCGGCTGATCCGTACTGCCCTGCCGGACTGGCCACGCCGCGGCTCCGGTTACGCGCTGCAGCACCTGCTGCCCGAGCACGGTTCGCATCTGGCCCGCGCCCTGGTCGGCACCGAGGGCACCTGTGGGGTGCTGCTCGAGGCGACCGTGCGGCTGGTCACGCCACCGCCGGCGGTGGCATTGCTGGTGCTGGGATTTCCCGATGTGCCCGCCGCTGCTGACGCGGTACCGGGGTTGGTTGCGCACCGCCCGCTCACCGTGGAGGCAATGGACGCTGCGTTGATCGAGGCGTTGCGGGCCCGTGGACGCCCGGTAGCGCAGCTTCCTGAGGGTGCGGCCTGGCTGCTCGTCGAGTTCGGCGCGGACGACTTAAGGGCAGCGGTGGCGGCGGCGCAGGCCGCGGCGGCCGACTCCACCCGTCCGCATCTAGTAGTGGACGATCCGGCGCACCGGGCGGCCCTGTGGCGGATCCGCGAGGCGGGCGCGGGTCTGGTGACCAGGTTGGCCGACGGTTCGCAGGCATGGCCGGGCTGGGAGGACGCCACGGTGCCCCCCGACCGGCTCGGCGACTACCTGCGTGGCTTCGCCGACCTGCTCACCGAGCATCGCCGTGCGGGATCGATCTACGGGCATTTCGGCGAGGGCTGCGTACACGTGCGGACCGATGCCGACCTGCTCACCTCGGCCGGCCGTCGGGACTTCCGGCGATTCGTGGAGCAGGCCGCAGACCTGGTGGTAGCCCACCGCGGTTCGCTGTCCGGGGAACATGGCGACGGGCGGGCCCGCAGCGAGCTGCTGAACCGGATGTATCCACGCGAGGTACTCGACCTGTTCGCACGATTCAAGGACATCTTCGACCCGGACCGGCTGCTCAACCCGGGAGTGCTGGTGGATCCCCAGCCGCTGGACGCTGACCTGCGACCTGGCCGGGAGCGCGACCTGCCGGTGACTCTCGCGTTGACGCACGACGGGGGCAACCTGGCCGCAGCCACCCGGCGCTGCGTCGGTGTCGGTGCCTGCCGGCAGCTGGAAGGCCCCGGCGTGATGTGTCCCAGCTTTCAGGTCACCCGGGACGAGAAGCACTCCACTCGTGGCCGGGCCCACCTGCTGGCCGAGATGCTGGCCGGCGACCTGGTGACCGGCGGCTGGCAGTCCTCGGAGCTGCACGAGGCGTTGGACCTGTGCCTGGCCTGCAAGGCGTGCGCCTCGGACTGCCCGGTCAACGTGGACATGGCCAGCTACAAGGCCGAGTTCCTGCACCAGCGTTACCTTCACCGGTTGCGGCCGCGGTGGCACTACGCGTTGGGCGGGTTGCCGCTGGCCGCCTGGGCGGCCGGGTTCGCGCCCGCCGTGGCCAACCGGGTTGCGCCGTGGCTGGCCAAGCTGGGTGGGGTGTCCACGACCCGCCCGCTGCCCCGGTTCGTCCGTTACCGGCCGCTGCAACTACGGTCCGGACCGGCACCGCGGGGCGAAGTGTTGCTGTGGCCGGACACCTTCACCAGATCGTTTGACCCTCAGGTGGTGTACGCCGCGGCGCGGGTGCTCACCGCGGCAGGCTTCGCCGTGCGGCTGCCCCGGGGCACCCTGTGTTGCGGACTGACGTGGTTGGCCACTGGGCAGTTCGGTACCGCCCGGGTGGTGCTGCGACGGACACTGTGGCTGCTGCGCTCGGAGATCGATGCCGGGGTGCCGGTGGTCGGCCTTGAGCCCAGCTGTGTTGCCACGCTGCGCTCCGACCTGACCGAGTTGCTCCCGGACGACCCGGCCGCGGCCGTGCTCGCCGGGCAGGCCCGCACGCTTGCCGAGGTGCTGCGCGAGCGTGCACCGGACTGGCAGCCTCCTGAACGTGACCGCGATGCGGTGCAACAAGTGCACTGCCACCAGCATGCCGTGCTGGGCCACGACCCTGACGACGCGTTGCTGCGCGCGGCCGGGGTCCGAGTCCAGCGCGTCTCCGGGTGCTGCGGATTAGCCGGCGCTTTCGGCTATCAGCGCGGTCACGAAGAGGTGTCCGGCGCGCTGGCCGAACGTACACTGGTCCCTGCGGTCCGAGCGCGCCCCGACGCGCTGGTGTTGGCCGACGGGTTCAGCTGCCGGTTGCAGGTAAGCCAGACGACAGGCCGGCGTGCGCTGCACCTTGCCGAGTTGCTCGACGGGGGTTGCTGACGAAGCGCCGAGCGGTGGATTTCGGACTCGACTATGACGGTTCACCCGTTGCAATCACCCAGAGGGAGGCTGCGCTACCGGTGAGCGGTCGATAGCGTGCGGCGAGCGGTTGGGAGCCGGGTACGCCAGAACGAAATCCAGGAGGGGCGCATGAGCCGTCTGTCGAGCACCTACCACCTCGGTCCCGAGACCGGCGCGGAACTCAGTAGTCCGTCGGTACCCTTGCCGCGTGGCCAGGACCCGCACCGCGTCACAGCTGAGCAGGTGGATCGGGCTCGCCTGGCGGTCGCGCGGTCGGCCACGGATGCCGAGGACTGCCGGGTGCTGTTGGAGATGTTGGGACTGATCGCCGGCGAGGATGGCATCCCGCCGGTGCGGCGGTGACGTCGGACAAGAGGATAGGAACGCACCGCAGCAGCACCGGACAACCACCCGTTGTGCAACGGGTGCGGGTGGTGTCCTATGCTGACGGTGCTCACGACGGGCGACTGTCGCGGGCAGGTCTGGACGACCAGGTCCCCATCGTCTAGCGGCCTAGGACTCCGCCCTTTCAAGGCGGCAGCGCGGGTTCGAATCCCGTTGGGGGCACGCAGCGAGGCCCAGTGGCGCAGTTGGTTAGCGCGTCGCCCTGTCACGGCGAAGGTCGCGGGTTCGAGTCCCGTCTGGGTCGCTCGGGTACATCCGGTCGGGTTACGGCCCGGACGGCCAGGTAGCTCAGTTGGTACGAGCGTCCGACTGAAAATCGGAAGGTCGGCGGTTCGACCCCGCCCCTGGCCACCACCTCTGAACAGCATGAACGGTCTTTTTTGATGAGCTTTGCTCGATCTCTGTCCAACTGACTGTCCAATTCCGCTGCTTAGACTGCCTCTCATGGCACGCAGGAAGCAGGCTCCGAAGGACCTCACTGGCATCCGGCAGCGCGGCGGCCGATACCAGATCCGGCTCTTCGGTGGACAAGATCCGGTCACCGGCAAGCAGGTGATGCTGACCGGTTCCGCCGAGGATGAGGACGCGGCGATCAAGCTGCGGGACAGGTTCCGCCGTCAGGTCGCGGAGGCGACGTCGGCGCGGACGAGTGTGACGTTGGGCTATCTGCTCGATGAGTGGCTGACCGGTCATCAGGTCGAGGAGACCACTCGCACGTCAGCTCAGTCCCCGAACCACGTTGTCGGGCTGATCAAGCCACACCCACTGTCGCCCTTCACGGATCTCGAAGCCAAACCGATCGATCCCTGGTTCGCCGTGTTCGTACCACCAGTCGTAGGCGGCCTCGGCCTCGTCCCATAGATTGCGCGGCCCGAGCTGCCGTACGGTGAATGGGGCCGGGTCGTTGAGATCGGCGTTCAGCTGTGCCCAGGACTTGGTTGCTCCGTCGTCCAGTTCCAGGTTGTGGTGGAGTTCGCCGTGTTTGTTCCACTCCACCACCAGGCAGCAGCTCGCCAGACGCGCACCGATGGCGAACGTGCCCTTGTCTGGGTTCAGCATCCGGTCCAGGTCGCTCCCGCGGCATTGGGTGCTGCTGATCTTCGCGCGCTCGACGTCGCTGTCGGCGGGCTCCCAGCCGTACAGCGCGCGGCGCTGGTCTCGGACACGCATGAAGGCCAGATCGCCGGAGAACCTGCCGGTGGCGGCGCCGTTCTCGGCCAGGTTGAGAGTCAACATGACCCCGTTGGACCAGTCCGTTCCCCAGGGGGTCACCAACCGGCCTGTGGGCCTGAGCTGGTCGAGCCAGGCGCGGGGCACTACTTCGCGGATCGATGCGGTGGAGATCACCCGGTCGTACGGGGCGCCAGCCGAGTACCCGGCTATGCCGTCTCCCGTGATCACGAGCGGTTCGTACCCGGAGTTCGTGAGTGCGCGTCGGGCATCCATCGCGAGGCATGGATCCACTTCAATCGTGACTACACGGCCGTACTCGCCGACCCGACGCGCCAGCAATGCGGCGTTCCAGCCGGTACCGGTGCCGATCTCCAACACCGACTGCCCTGGCCGCGCGCCAAGGGCATCCAGCATGTCCGCGACGATGTTCGGCTGACTACACGAGCTGGACGGAATGCTGCCCTTCTGACCGGGCTGCACATCACCGAAGTTGACCTGTGTGATGACAGGCGCATTCGCGGACACCACCGCGTGCCAGCCGTTTGGGTCGGTGTGCTTGGACAACGCGATGAGCGCCTCACCGGAGCCATCATCCACCCAGACCGTGTCCGGAATGAACAGTGCGCGCGGTACCTCGGTGAGCAGGGCCTCCCAGGAAGACGGCGCATCGACGACAGTCATTTGTCGTCCCTATCGTCTGTGTCGTCTTTTCCGTGTTTACCGCTGCTGGAGTCGTTCACATCCTTGGTATTCGAGTGGTCGTAGCCATCCTTGTGCCCATCCGCGTCGGTGTTGTCCTCGTGCTTGCCCTTAGCCATCGCAGCACCCCTACTGTCATGCGGGTAACCCGCGACGTATCACAGTCCAGCTGGTAACGCCTCGCCTAGTAGCCGCGCCCAGCCAGGCTACTGCTGGGCGACCGTCCCGGTCACCCTACGATCGCGAGCAGATCTGCCCCCAGTCCTACCGCGCCAAGAGTGCCCGCCGCTCCCGCCTACCATGTGGGCGCCCACGGGGGATTGCAGGTGCCCGCGCCGCAGCTCGGCGCCACCTGCCCAGGGTGGGATCGTCTCGATTTCCGTCTCATTCGCGTTCGTTCGCGGGCGTCCGCCAACTACCGTGGGGAAGCTTCGGTGCAGGTCACGGACGGTGCCGACCGGAGCCGGACGCACCACCGGAGTCCTGAAAATCGGAAGGTCGGCGGTTCGACCCCGCCCCTGGCCACTCCCCGGTATGTGGACTCTGAGCAGCGTATGTGTGACGAGCTATCAAGGCCCTCCTGCACCACCTGCCGTTTGATCATGCAACAGCCCCTCTAAGAAAAAGGGGGCGAGCCCGTGTTGTTGCTGACCGCTACCCGTCGAGATGATCAGGTCCGTTATCCTTCTCCTCACAGGCCGAAAGCTGCCCGCGTCCTCGCCGCGCTCAAACGCGATGGCTGGACCGAGACCCGCCGCCGCGGGTCACATCGTGTCCTCGTGAAGGACGATCGGCAGCGCATCTGGGCTTACCATGAGGGCGTTGACCTGGGGGGCCGGCGATGGCTCGGATCGCCAAAGACTACGGTTATACCCTTGCTGAGCTGCGCAAGCTATAGGACAATGATCATATGAGCACCACTCTGCGAGCCGAGTTCTTCTTCGATGACGAGGCGAACACCTGGCACTACCGCGTGCCTGCTCTGCATATCAACGGCGGTGGTACGGCGACCCGCGAGGACGCCCAGCGCGAGTGCATGGATGCAATCGAGTTTGCGTTGGAGGGCGACCCGAGCGAGTACGACAGCGATACCCAGGCGATCGCTCTTGAGGTGTCCGTCGCCCCTGCCGCCTGACCTCCGCCGGCTACGGATTGGGCACTGCCCAGGCTCTACCGTGATGTCGAGGAGATGCTCGCCGAGGTAGGCATCGAAGTCGATCATGTCACCGTGCACCGGTGGGCACAGCGTTCCACCTCACATCCCTGCTAGCCGAGGCAGCCGGCTCTCGCCCGATCTACCACCAGGCGGTGTCCAACGGACTGTCCAATAACTCCAGTGCTTTGGGTGCTTCTGGTGCTTTTACGACGCAATTACCAGGTACGGCAAGCAATGCCTGGCAGTCGTACTCCTATCAGGTGGACTTTGAACTGAAAATCGAAAGGTCGGCGGTTCGACCCCGCCCCTGACCACCACGGCACGGAGCAAATACTCGCTGTGGTTTCGGCTGTCGAATGTTTGTCCAAAGTACTCGCCGACCTGGCGGGCCATGTTCCACCGAGGTCCGGGTGAGGTGCTTATAACGCCTGGTCACTGAGCTGTGAGCCAGCATATGGGGCTCACAACCGGCGCGCCGCTGACGGTAAGCGGGAGGAAGGATCCGACGACGCGGCGTTGGACGGCGCGCGACCGGAACCTGTCCCGGATGTGTAGCACACCAAGTGCTATCATGCCGGGATGGAGCGCATCGGCATTCGTGAACTCCGTCAGAACGCGTCCCGGTACCTCGCCCTGGTGAAAGCAGGACATACCGTGGAAGTGACTGAATGCGGCGAACTGATCGCCCTCCTGGTGCCTGCGCAGCGCTCTCACACTGTGCGAGATCAATTGATCGGCGCGGGAAAGCTGATTCCCGCGGCTTGCCCAACCGGCCGTGTCCGGTCGCCTCGGCCGGTGCCGATCGCGCCTGGCGAGCCGACCAATCAGGAGCTGCTCGACGCCGAGCGCGAGGAGCGACTGTGATCTACCTGGACTCCTCCGCGCTGATGAAACTGCTCCGGATGGAGGACGAAACCGCAGCGCTGCGTGACTGGCTTGGCGAACGGCCTGAGCAACCGGTGGTGAGCAGTGAGCTCGGGGGCGAGTCGAGGTACTCAGGGCGGCGCGTCGGGTCGGTGGTCGGGCCCTGACCGAAGCCCGTGCGGTTGTCGGCGACATCGACCTGGTCCCGCTCGACCGTGCTGTCGCCCGCCACGATCATGGGACCGCCCTGAGCGGATTTCTGCCAGGAGCATGGGACCACCCGGTTGCCAGTGATGGGACCACCCGGCGTGTCGCGCCGTGGGGGTTGATCGCTTCCGGTATCC
>JBOHGX010000126.1:0-2418 GCA_050700255.1 Pseudonocardiaceae bacterium | reverse complement strand
GCAGCGCGGCCACCGCGGCGGGCACGAGGTCCCATTCGGGGGGTCCGATGCTGGTGGTGTCCAGATCGCATAGCACGGGGCCCTGGGGGCTGGCGATGAGGTTGCCCAGGCGGGCGTCGCCGTGGATCACCGCGCGGGGCAGCCGGTAGCGCAGCCCGGCGAGCTTCTCTGCGGCCTCATCGCAGCGCTCCCGCAGGAAGTGCAGCTGGTCGGGGTCGGTGTCCTGGGCGGCGGCGATGCGCCTGCGCAGGTCGGGGACCGGATCCCAGCCGGGCAGCCCCGCGACCGGGAGGTGAGGCAGGGGGATGTGGTGGAGCTGGGTGAGCAGTCCAGCCAGATCGGCCATCGTCGGTGGCGGCCCGTCGTCGTGGATCTGCTGCCAGAACGTCACCGGGTACGGGCCGACGTAGACGGGCCGGGCGGGATGGGCTGTCGGGCGCACAGCGGGCACCCGGTGCGCGGCCAGTACCCGGGCGGCGGCCAGGGCGTTGCCGGCCCGGCGCCACAACCTCGTGCTGAGCGTGATCTTGACGACCACCGGGTGGTGGGCCAGGTGAAAGACTGCGTTGCCGACGAACCGGATCAGCCGGGCCCCGGTGTGGTCGAGCCCGGCGGTCGTGCAGGCCGCGGCCAGCACCGCCCGGGCGGTGGGCAGCTTGCCGGCTGCGGCAGCGGTGGTGCCCGGCGCGGGCGCCTGCAGCTCGGCGGTGCTGGTGCTGGGCGGGCGGCGCCTTTGTGGGCTGGCTCCCATGATCGTCTCAGACGCGCTGGAGGGCGTGGGTCAGAGTGGGGTAGGTGTCGAACAGTTCCGACAACCCGGTGACCTCCAGCGGGAGCGCTACCACCCGGGTCACCAGGCCAGCGAGGTGCAGCTGCGTCCCGCTGGTCTGTTGGGCGAGTTCGCGGGCGGCCAGCAGGCAGGCCAGCCCGCGGGAGCCCAGGAAGCGCACCGGCTGGAGGTCCAGGACCAGATGTCTCGGGGCCGCGGCGAGCGCTTCGCGGATGCAGGTGTCGAGTAGTGGCGCGGTGAGCAGGTCCAGCTCCCCGTGCACCGCGACCACGCACACCCCCACGGCCGGGTGCGCCACGGTCAGTCCCAGCGGCTGGTCGGTGATGCACAGGGCGGGGCCATCGGCCGATCCGTGACCAGCGGTGGCGGCGGATGGGCTGTCGGGTGACCGGCGGGGGGGCGTGTCCGCTTGCCCGCCGTAGGGGTCCGTCGTGGTTGTCACCGGTTCCGCTCCTCCCCGTGCGCCGTGGTACACAGCGGATGGAGGTAGACCTCGACAGAGGGGGGCGTCCATCCGTCGTGTGCCCTAGAGCGCCGACGGGGTCCGGGCCGGATGACTCTCCTGATCAACATGATCAACGGCGCGGAAGCTGCACCGTTCAGCGTGCAGCCTAAATCAGCGGGTTCGCCTGGGTCCAGCACTCCAGGGATGGGTCACCCAGAGGCAGCAGCCCCCTCCACCCGCGGTGGGCTCCGGGCTCGACAGTGCCCGCACGCTCGGGGCGGCCCGGGTTCAACGTGCGGGCAGGGGTGGGCTCGGTGCGGCGGTGGGCAGGTCGCTGTCGGTGCCCTCGATCACGGCGGAGGCCAGCTCGGTGAGCCGCTGCCCCTGGTTGCGGGCGGTGGTGCGCAGCAGGGTGAACGCTTCGCCGGGGTCGATGCCGTGGCGTTCGGCGAGGACACCCTTGGCCTGTTCGATCAGGACCCGGCTGTCCAGCGCGGCCTGCAGCTGGTCGACCAGGATGTCGTGCTGGCGCAGGGCCCGTTCCTGGATCAGGCCGATGGTGGCCACATCAGCCATGGCTTGCCCGATCCGGGTGACCTCCGGCGCCAGCGCGTTGGCCTCGGTGTGGAACAGGTTCAGCGCCCCGATGACCTGCGAACGCAACCGCATCGGCAGCGCGTGCACGGTCCGGAACCCCGATCCAGTGGCCACGGGGGCAAACCGCGGCCACCGGTCGGCGGCCTCGGCCAGATCGGGGTGGCGCACCGGCGCGCCGGTGCGGTAGCACTCCAGGCACGGGCCCTCCTGGTTTTGCAGCTGGAACAGCTCCAGCAGCCGGATGTTCTCCGCGGAGGAGGCCATCACCCGCAGCCGGCCGTGCGCATCGGCCAGCATCAGCCCGGTCGCGGACACCTCGAGTAGCTCCACGCAGCGATCCACCAGCAGGTGCAGGAACTCGACCAGGTCGAACTCGTCGACCAACGTGTCGGCGAGCTCGACGAGGGTTCGGGCCAATCGGTCATCGGTCATCTGGGCCACCTCCGACGAACACAGCGAGAACCACGATAGGGGCTGTTCATGCGGGGTCCTCGGGGTCGAATCGTACCCGGCGGGCGACCACATCGGCCGCCAGTTCCGACAGCGGCCGCTGCCCGGCGAACGCCCGTGCCCGCAGCCTGCTGAA
>JBOHGX010000125.1:0-5790 GCA_050700255.1 Pseudonocardiaceae bacterium | reverse complement strand
GTCTCCATCAGGAGTGGGTACGCAGGCGGCGGGCGGAGCTCGCCAGCAAGAGCTGAGACGGCATGTCTTGCACGCACATGTCCCCGGCCCTCGCGCAGGTGTCGCACGGCATCATCTCGGGACACGCCCGCGGTGACACCTGTCGTCGGCGTTGGGACATGCCGTCGAGTTCGCGGGGTGGCAAGGTCCCCGGAGACGTGCCAGCCCGGCGTTCCGCATCGATCAACATAGAGCGTGAACCGCCGCTTCCGCCCGGTCGCCGTCGATGTATCCTTTCGGATACTCGAAGGAGGGCGTCATGGGCGCTGAGAACCTACTGGCACAAGCGCGTCGCACCGCCGGGATGAGCCAGGACGAACTTGCCCGTCGTGCGCACACCTCGCGGCCCACGCTGTCTGCCTACGAGCACGGACATAAGTCCCCCACTCTGGAGACTGCGGCCCGACTACTCGCCGAGGCTGGGTTCGAGTTTACGATTCAACCGCGGGTGCAGTTCGTCGAGCAGACCACTCCGCGAGGACGCGCAGTGTCGGCGCCGACATCGCTCCCCCGGCTGCCGATCGAGCAAGCCCTGGCCACGGTCGCCTTGCCGCTACACCTGAACTGGTCTGCACCCGGCCGACAGTTCTGCATGCGTGACCGATCCCAGCGAGCCCGGGTGTATGAGATCGTGCTGCGCGAAGGTGGTCCCGAGGATGTGCTCACCTACATCGATGGCGTCCTGCTGATCGACCTGTGGGACGAACTCGTCCTGCCACGAGACATCCGGGCCGCTTGGGCGCCGGCGGTTGAAAGCGCCGTGCAGGTGGCCGCGTAGTGGACGAGCCGACCGATCGGGCACCGGCCACTGCCCCCGGGGGATTGACCTTGTTCCAGATCCAGGTGGCGCAACTGTTCTTCAGCCTGCCCGCCAGCAACGGGTTCCTGCTCGCGGGAGGCGCTGCCCTTGTTGCTCAGCACCTCACGACCCGGGCCACCCAGGACTTGGACTTCTTCACCGGGCCAGGACGAGGAGATGTGCCAACCGCACGCGATGCGTTCGAGGCCGCCGCCATTGCCCAAGGCTGTGCAGTGCACCGAGCGCGGGACACCGCCACATTCTGCCGGCTCGTGGTCAGCGGGGCCGAAGACCTTCTCGTTGACCTCGCATTGGACACCCCACCCAACCTTCCCGCAATCGTGAGCATGGCTGGCCCGACATTCGCCCTTGAGGAGCTCGCCGGACGCAAGGTCATCGCCCTGTTCGACCGCGCCGAAGCCCGCGACTTCGCCGACGTCTACATCCTCGCCCAGCGCTACACCAAACTACTACTGCTCACCCGCGCCGCTGAGGTCGACGGCGGCTTCGACCTCGCCATCTTTGCCGACATGCTGGACACACTGTCCCGCTTCACCGATGCCGAGATCCCTGTGAGCCCCGCTGAGGTCAACCTCCTGCGCGAATTCTATACTCAATGGGCAGCCGAACTTCGTTCCTGATTAACCACGCACACCAACTACTCAGGTTCAGATTCGCTGTCCAAGGTCCTTCTAGCACCGGCTTCAGCCTCGGGCCGCACCGTCCGGCGTGCGGTGGCCGATCCCGCAGGTCAGCGGGCTTCGTATCTTTCCTGCCGGACCTGCCTCAAACACGATTCCCCGGGACGGTTAGACAGCCCAACCGACCACGCAATCGGCGCGTCATGTGGATCCGTCAGTGATCTCGGGAAGGCCAAGGCGTGTGGTTAGTGTGCAAGTCCCCCCTCGGACACAGACACTATTCACCCGGCTCATCGGCTGGATGGTCAGGTCAGCCAGCTGGGCGTCTGGCTCGTAGCGAATCTGCAGGCCGATGGCGTGGTAGAGGTTCGACAGACTGTCAGGGTTGGTGCCTGAGAGCGCAGTGTCCATGTCTTCGAGTGAGTCGATCATCGCGTAGACCTCGCCATGGGTCAGCGCGTTGGTGCAGGCCTGTTCTCCAGCTCTGCGTGTACGGCGGCTCAGGTCGCCTGGGCTTCGTTGATCGCGTCGACCAGGGCAGCGGGATCAACACCGGCCTCGATCGCGGCCTGGAGCCGACGCAACCGGGTTTCGGCCTCGCTCAGTCGCTTCTGCGCGGCTTGCCTGGCGTCGGGCCGGTTGTCGCTCGGTTGCTGGGAGGCGACCATTGTCGCTCGGTTGCTGGGAGGCGACCAGCGCTTCGGCGGTGCGGTCGACGTGCACCCACCGATAAATCGTGACATGATCCACCTCGATACCCCGCTCGACCAGCAGCTCTTCCCCGTCCCTGTAAGACAGCGCGTAGCGCAGGTACAGTACCAGCGCAATGCGATCATGATCACATCCGGCGGGAATCGGAACCCATCGAACCCAGACCTCGATGCTGGCACTCGGACAGGGCGGCGACGCATCAACCCAGCCTGCCCGAGTTAGGTCATCCGCCAACGCAACGATGCCCCCGGGCACGCATTCGTCCAGAACCCTCCGCCCGTCTGAGCACCCACCGTGCAACGTCCTATGGTCGGAGCCTGCCTAACCTCACTCATTGCCATCAGAAGACGTGAGGCCCGACGCCGGGCGGCCGGGTGCATGGTCTGATCACCTGGCGTCGCGAAGCGGGAGGCGTGTGGTTAGCGTGCAAGTCCCCCTCGGACACGTGCTCTAACTCTAACCACAGCGATGCCGTCGCGACAACGGCTCGGTCATGTGGTTCATAGCGAAGCTCAAGACCAAGACGCTGGTAGAGCCAGCTCAGGCTCTCCGGTCGGGTGTCGTCAAGGACGCGCCCACGTCGCCCAGTGAGTCAATCATCGCGTACACCTCGGCGTCGGTCGCGGGTGCGCCCTCCAGCTCAGCCTGCGCGGCGGCCCGCTGCGCCTGCGCATCGTTGATCGCCTCCACTGGATCAACCCCTGCCGCGATAGCGGCCTGGTATCTCCGTAGCCGCGCCTCGGCGTCGGGCAAGCCGCTTTTTCATCGCGCTCTGGCCGTTCGATGCGGCGGTGGTCTCTGCTCGGGAAGCAATCAACGCCGCAAGGGTCCGGTCGACGTTCTCGTCGCCGAAGAGGTGACCGATCCAGCCGTTCAGCGGCTCCAGGACATCGTCCTCCCCCAGGTTCACCGTCTTGGGGTGATCGGCCAACGCGGCCGATCCGGGTGCCAGGGTACGTGCCAGACACCGGTAGTAGATGTGATGCTTGCGGATCATCGCGCCCTGCATTCTCCGGCCGCAGATCCCACTGCGCATCAACCCCCGCAGCAGATACGGCCGCGTGCCCGTGGTTCGGGTCCGCTCCCGCTTGGCGATCCCTCGCATGCCGCCCGCCGCCCGCGACCGGCGCAGCAACTGGGCTTGAGTGAACTCCTCCACGGGCACGATCACTGGGTGCGCGGGCTGGCGGGACCGCACCACCCGATCCGCGCTGGCCCGCCGGAACCGAACCACATTCCCCGCTGCTATGTCGTCCGGGTCGAGCAGCGTCTCGTGCTGGCCCACCCAGCTCCGGAACCCAGAGCTCCACCCCGTAGGCGGCGAACCGGGGCGCGATCAGCGAGAACTGGTTACCGAACCAGCGCCGGGTACCCTCCCCCACCACGACAGCACCCCAGCCCCGGTCCGGGCGCTTCAACGCGTCGAGCAGCGGCGCGGCCTGGTCGCGCCGCTCCCACGGCACCGAACGGGACTGCGGCCGGTCCGCGCGTACGGCACGCCGGTGGGTTCGGCCAGCAGCTCCGACATCTCGGTATGGAAGCCCATAGCGCAGGTGCCACCGAACCTCTTCGATCGCTAACCTCTGAGCGAGCTGCCCGGCGCACATCTAAGCCACGTTGCATAGATGCACGCCGATCCCGAGCTTAGCCAGCAGAACGGTGCCTTACTGCTTGGGCGAGCAGCTGGCTGCATGCCTTATCGTCATAGGTGGAGAAGAACGCGTGGAGGTCCGAGAGCATCTGCGCGGATGACCGGGCCGCGAATAGTACCGGCTGGTAATGTGTGATGTCGTAGTCCTGAGTTGCCATGGCGAGAAGATCCCATATCCGGATTTCTGCATCGCGGAACGCTTCGATTTCACCGTAGGACGACAGAAGGCCGGCACCGTAAGCCTTCACCGCGCCGTCCTCGTGGACCACGCCGAACTCGAGCGTGAACCAAAAGATTCGGCTAAAGACATCGAGCGAAACATCAGTCGTGGCGCGTAGCGATGCCCGCCCGGCCACCTCGTAAAGGTCGGCGAACACCGGGTTGGCCAGCATGTTGGCGTGTCCGATGATCTCGTGGACGATGTCTGGCTCCGGTGTGTAAAAGGGCACCGAATGGTGGCGGATGTACTGCGTGGACAGAAACGTCCGCTGCGCGAGAGACCCGTAGAAGGTTCGGGTCGGCACGAGACCGGGCACCGGGCTGATGTGGAAGCCGGTCAGGCCGTGGACCCGCTCGTCAACCTCCCGTAGCTGTGGCACGCGCTTGGTCGGAAGCACGAGTCGCTGTGCGCCGGCGAGGTACTCGGCGCACGCGTACTTGCGGTGCTTGCCAGCGAGCTCGGCGGACACGACCCGCCAGACCTCGTCCTCCTCGGCGGTGTAGGTGACGTCCGGGATCGGGTCGCCGCGGCGGTGGGCGGCGCCGACCTCGGCGATCTGGGCCCGCCGCGCACGGTATGCCAGGTCGCTGAAGCCAGGGTGATCCTCGGGCAGCTCCAACCGGGTAGGTGCGATCGGCACGGCCATAGCAAGAGCCTGCGCCTGGAGGAACGGCCATTCAACATTTGAGTCGCAATGCCAGACGAATGTCCGGTTGGTAGCCTGTTCAGTCGATGTCCGTCTCGCCTCGCCCTCTTGACGACGTCGATCGTCGGATGCTGGGCATCCTGGTCGACGAGGGCCGCACGTCGGTGAACGAGGTGGCGGCCCGAGCAGGTATCTCCCGAGCGACCGCCTACGCCCGGTACGACCGGCTGATGGCAGACGGCGTGATCCGCGGTTTCCGCGCCGACGTCGATCCGCACGCGATAGGACTCGATATCGCGGCCATGATCCTGATCAACGTCGAGCAGGGGTCGTGGCCGACGACGCGGAACAAGGTCAGCCGGTTGCCGGGTGTGGAGTACGTTGCGATGACAAGCGGCGAGTTCGATTTTGTGCTGCTGGTCCGCATGCCCGACATCGCGGCGCTCCGTGATGTCGTCCTCTACCAGCTGCAGGGCATGCCCGAGGTGCGCTCGACCCACACGATCTTTGTTCTTGATGAGGAGCGCCATCCCATCGGATCGGCGCACCATCTCGAGCCCGTCAGCCCCGAGGTGCCTCGTCGACCAGCGCGGGACTGATCCGTCCGCAGACCTCTCCCAGCCCGATGGTGGTGCCTTCGGGGCCGGGCGCGGTCGCAGTGATCGACACCTCGTCGCCGTCGGCGAGAAAGCCGCGGGTGGAGCCATCAGCCAGCGTCAGTGGCGCCGAGCCGTTCCAGCTGAGTTCGAGCAGTGAGCCCCGCTGGTCCGGCGCGGCGCCGCTGACCGTGCCGGAGGCGAACAGATCACCTGTGCGCAGGCAGGCGCCGTTGCTGGTCAAGTGGGCCAGCTGCTGCGGGGCCGTCCAGTACATCCCGGCGAACGGTGGTCGGGCGACCAGCTGACCGTTGAGCCGTACCTCCAGCGTGATCTCCAGTCCCCAGGGCTCGGTGCCGGTGTCGTCGAGATAGGGCAGCGGGTAAGGATCGCGCTCCGGTGGCCGGATGCGTGCAGTGTCCAGGGCATCCAGCGGAACCACCCACGGCGAGATCGACGTAGCGAAGGACTTGCCAAGCAACGGTCC
>JBOHGX010000124.1:0-2584 GCA_050700255.1 Pseudonocardiaceae bacterium | reverse complement strand
GACGCGCATGGCGCAGAAGGTCACCGTGACCTTGGTCGATGACCTCGACGGAGGTACGGCCGAAGAGACCGTTGAGTTTGGTATCGACGGTGTGGCTTACGAGATTGATCTGTCGGCAGGTAACGCGGGGAAGCTGCGTGAGTCACTGGCCGACTATGTTTCCAACGCCCGAAAGTCTGGTGGGCGCCGTAAGGCCCCCGGTCCGGCTCGCCGAGCTAGTGGCGGTGGTCGGGCCTCAGTGGACCGCGAGCAGAACGCCGCGATCCGTGAGTGGGCCCGTAAGAACGGTTACAACGTCTCAGACCGGGGTCGCATCCCGGCTGAGGTGCTAGACGCTTACCACAAGGGAAACTGATGTATCCACCGGTGCCGTCCTGATCAGGACGGCACCGGTGTTGGACTGGCTAAGCAGCCTTGACTCAGTCGGACGCGTCTTCCTTGGCACGGCCGGGAATGAGCGCATCGGCCATGGCCGTCTGGGGCCGTTTGAGCACTCGGACTCCGTAGACGAACGTGAGTGCGCCACCCAGATAACCTCCGACGACGAGCAGCAGCCAGGAGATGATGCCGAGAATCAGAGCGGTCGTGATGACCGTGCCGTTGGAGTAGCCGGCCAACTGCACCCGGAACGTCCCGGCGAACATGCCGGTAGCGGTGGCCATCACGGTTAGGTGCCACCAACCAAGGGTGCGCGCGGGTGAGGTAGCGGGAATGCCGAACAGGTCCACCAAGCCGGTGATGATGGTGGGCACGGCAGCTATGAGCCCGACCGCGATCGCGAGCACCGAAGCGGACGCCATGGCCGATTCCTGGAACCCCGCCGCACCGGCCACGAGCATCGCGACGCCAGCTGTGTAGGCCCCGATACCGATGTCGGTCAGCGGTGCGTGCGGCGGCTTACCCGCGAAACCCCTCATGAGCGATGCCATCTCCACACCTCCCTTCGTCAAGCATGCAAAAGTCGCGGGCAGTGTTGCTCGCATCATAATTAACGCGCGAGCTTCATCAGCGGTTCAGGGCGTTAGCCCGCTACGTCAGATTGAGTGTTGCGCCTGTGTTTGAGCTTGGGTGGGTCAGCCGGCACCCTGGACGCGGACCAGCAAGGCACCCTCGTCGGCGCGCATCCGTAACATCTGCACCTCGCCCACGGGATCACCATCGAGTTGGGCCTGCTCGGGCTCCTTCGCGATGATGGTGACGGTGCTGCCTTGCCAGTGCTGCACTATCCGGTGGCCACTGTGACGGCGGCTCAGCACCCGCGCGGTCACCCCCATCCATCCCATGACGCTTTTCGGCGCGATGGTCACCACGTCGAGCAACCCGTCGTCCATCTTGGCCCCAGGCATCAGCACCAGGCCGGCGAGCAGTTTGCCGCAGTTGCCCACCACCACCGTCCGGACCTGACGGTGCAGCTCCGGCTGACCGTCCACGGCGAGCACGATCCGGATCCGCTGGTGGCTCAGCGCGCGCACTCCAGCGCGCACCCCGGAGACGAAGTACGCCAGCGGGCCCAGCCGGGTCTTCGAGTTGTGGTGGGCGCCGGCCATGATCGCCGCGTCGAAACCCATCCCGGCCATCACCAGGAAGACATGTTCCTCGCCCTGGTCGAAGGTGACCCAGCCGACGTCGATCGCGCGGGTATCCCCGGATAACGCAATCCGGGTGGCGTGGGTCGTGTCGTCCAGCGGTATGGCGAGATTGCGGGCCAACAGGTTGGCGGTGCCCGTGGGCAGCAGGCCCATTGCGGTGCCCGATCCGGCGAGGATCTGTGCCACCTCCCGGACCGTGCCGTCCCCCCCGCAGGCGAGCACGACATCGGCGCCGGCTGCCAGCGCCGCCTTGGTCTGCCCCCCACCTGGATCTTCCACGGTGGTTTCCAGCCACAGCGGGTCGGCCCACTCCAGCTCTCGGCACACCCTGGTGATCTGCGTGCGTAGCCGTGCCACGTCGTTGACGTTGCTCGGGTTGGCCACCACTGCGGGCAGCGTGCAGCCCGGCACCGTGTTGGGCGCCGGCCCCCGTTCCACAGGCACTGAATGAAGATACGGCCTACAGCGGGCTCACAGGGAGTTTAGTTTCACAGCAGGTTTAGTGTGGCCAGGATTCGCACCCGTTCGGCGTCGTTCACCCGTGGACAGCTGGCGCACGGATGCTCGACGCCGGGCAGTGCGTAGGAGAAACAGCACCAACCACGCCGACGGATCCAGTGCGTGCGACCGAGTTCATCGGTCACTTCGCAGGTTGTCGACGCTGAGGTAAGCGGTTGCTCACGCTGCGCGAGCACGAGCCGGGCGTCGGTCGCACCGGCCTGGGCTGACCCGAAGGAGCGCCCTGCGACCAGCAGGGTGACGTCGAGCATGTCGGTCACCGCCGCCCACAACGTGCGGCGCCCGAAGCGCACCAGCGGACCGTAGACATTCAGGAAGCGGGTGGCGTGCGCCACCACCTGACGGCGTAGTACGGCGGCCAGCGCTGCCTCGTCGGGTACCGGCGTCGCATCGGGATGGCCGGCGTCGCGATCACCGGGCAGGCACCAGAACGGGCCGGGCCGCAGGGCCACCTCCTGCACCCACGCTAGGTCGAG
>JBOHGX010000123.1:0-22979 GCA_050700255.1 Pseudonocardiaceae bacterium | reverse complement strand
GCGATCGATTGGCGGTCGAACACGCTGGCCCGCAGCTCCGACCGCAACCCCGCCGATGGCATGTCGTTCGACAACTTCGTCACCGACCGCCCCGGCCACGCCAAAGAACTGCTGCCCTCACTCAAGCAAAACGGCGTCGAAATGACCAAGATCCCCACCGGCGGCGTCAACATCAACGGACGCGACTACATGGCCTACATGTCCGTGCGCCAATTCACCACCCCCGGACGATGGATCACCAACTACAGCGGAATCGCCTACTCCGACAACGGCGGACAAACCTGGAAAGACGCCCCCGGCGCCCAACGACCCAACACCGCAGCACTGGACGACAACTTCCAGATGATCGCCTACACCCACCACGACGGCCTCATCTACGCCTTCGGCACCCCCAACGGCCGCTTCGGCGCCGCCTACCTGGCCCGCGTCCCCGACCACCGACTCCTCGACACCACCGCCTACGAATACTGGACCGGCAAAGACTGGCAACGCGGCACCAGCGCACTAGCCACCCCCATCGTGGCCGGCCCAGTAGGAGAACTATCGGTCCGCTACGACCAGACCCTCCAACGCTGGCAGATGATGACCATGGACGAGGACCGCGGCGCGATCGTGGTCCGGCTGGCCCCCGACCCCACCGGACCCTGGAGCGACCCGATCACCGTCGCCACCGCCGACGAGTACCCCCACCTCTACGGCGGCTTCCTCAACCCCGACTCCAACGGCCGCGACATCTACTTCACCATGACCCAATACGACCGCTACAACGTCTCGATGATGCACGCGCGGCTGCCGGCCGACGCAGTCGACCGCGCACACGCGCCCTGATCTCTCACGGGTGCGGTGATCGAGTCCGAGTTGCACTTGAGAACTACGAGCTAAGCAGCTGGTATGGGCTCATGACGTCGAGAGCTCAGAGGCCGACGGACCCGGCGACACGTCGACGACGGGTGACGCTGCGGTTGCGTCGGCTCCACAGCGGGTGTTTCTTGGGGGGTGTTTCTTGGGCATCGCGACCATGCACTCTCGAAAGGAGCCCTATGAACATCGACAGCATTACTCCGGACTCGGCGCTGCCGAACACCCCCGTACTCATCAGCGGTGACGGTGTGAACACCGCAGCGAAGCTCCTGTTCGGCGACGAGCCGGTTCCGTTCAAGGTCAACAGGACCGGGACCATCGAGGCGAGCGTCCCTCAGGGCTCGGGCACGGTCGAGGTGACCATCGAAGGGGAGGATGGCGGCAAGAGCAGCAGCGTCAGCTTCACCTTCCTTGGGGAGGGCTGACTCCCGGGTATCGCGCTACGCCCGCGCCTGCGGAGTGAGCTCATCGCCGTTCGGTGCCTACTGGGACCCCACTGGTGCTGCGGTCCGAGGCGGGGTGCGGTCTTTGTGTCGCGGTTCGTGTCGTTGCCCTGGCTGGGCACGGGTGAACACTGCTGCCGGGCCCGGCCCGCCGGTGGGGAGGCGGTGCGTCCCGGCGTGGTTCGCCTGGTGTGGCTCGTCCCCGGTGGCCGGGACATCAGCGTTGATTCGCTCACCACGGAGCTGGTCATAGATCGGCGTTTGGCTCACGGGTGACACCGTAGGCGCGGCTTGGCGTGGACTGCGTCAACATGGTGTGTACAGGTGCGGGCTCTATGTGGATGGGATGCGAGCGATGGGCAATTCGATGGGCCCACTCGACCCGTTCGTGCCGGCTCGTCCACGTCGAGGAGCCTTCCAGCTGGTTTTTGCTAACTCTTTGTAACTATGTGGTTAGATAGGTGACCTCGGGGAGTGAACATCTTCACCGGTGGGTCTTCTTCACAGAGCTACCGACAGCAGACCGCACCTTGCATTGGGATGGCGTGGTTGGGCAGTCCCGTCGAGCAGGCCTGATGGCCGCTCATGGCACAGGGATTGTCTGCTGCAGTCCTTAGGGCAGCAGGAGGGGAATGACGGACGAGCAGCCGAGCGATGAAGGGCTAATGCGCCGCCATGCGAAACCAAGAGTCAAACCGTTCTCCAGCATCCGCATCACCGACGAACGACTTGCCGATTGCCGTCATTACCCCACACTGGGTGAAACACGCCGTCTTCTACCAGATCTTCCCGGACCGCTTCGCGAAGATCGATAGCGTGGAGAAGCCACACAACAACCTCGAGCCGTGGGACAGTGATCCGACGCCGTTTGGATATAAGGGCGGGGATTTGGCTGGCGTCCAGGAGCGGCTTGATTACTTGCAAGATCTGGGCGTGACGGCGCTCTACTTCAACCCTGTCTTCCAGTCCGCCTCGAACCACCGTTATCACACTCATGACTATTACAAGATCGATCCGCTGCTCGGCGGAGATGAGGCGTTCGACGCGCTGCTGGCCGAGTGCCGACGGCGTGCGGATCGTCCTCGATGGAGTGTCAACCACGCCAGTCGAGGATTCTTCCAATTCAATGACGTGCTCGAGAACGGTAAGGCGTCACCATGGCTCGACTGGTTCACCTTCCACGGCCAGCCGGCCAACTCCTACGACCCCGGCCGACCGCCCGGCGACCGCCCGGCTACGAGACCTGGGCTGGGCTGCACGCCTTGCCCAAACTTAACACCGACAATCCGCAGGTTCGTGAGTACTTGATGCGCGTCGGCGAGTACTGGCTTCGCAAGGGGATCGACGGCTGGCGGCTCGATGTCCCGTCCGAAATCCACTCGGACGGCTTCTGGCAGGAGTTCCGCCAGCGAATAAAGGCAATCAACCCCGAGGCGTACATCGTCGGTGAGGTCTGGGGAGACAGCAGGCAATGGCTCCGAGGTGACCAATTCGACGGCGTCATGAACTATCTCTTCGCCGAAGTGGCGATCGCCTTCAGCGCCGGCCACCGGGTTCGACCTGAGACCGTCGAAGGTCGCTTATACGCTCCCTGGCCCGGCATCGATGGCCGCGCCTACGCGGCCAAGATCGATCACCTACTGGGCCTGTATCCCTGACCGCTGTTGACCCCTCGCGACCCTCCTCATCGGGGGTTTGCCTTCGGCCTTCACCGCCCATCGCTGGCCGGTCCGTCCCTCAGAACGGTCCAGTGGGAGACACGCGGTTAGCTCGTGTGCGTTTGCAGGTAGTTTGCCCGTTCATGACCACTTCGACACGAACCCGCACAGTCCTGTTCCGGGCTGGTCTGGTCCTGGCCACGACGGTAGCGCTGGCGTTCTCCTCGGCGTGCAACGACTCGTCCCCATTGGAGGGTGGCACCGGAGGCAACCAGGAGCAGGAAGAGCAGGACGACGGCGGTGACAACGAGCAGGACGACGACTGAGTCTCGGTGGTAGAGACGGGGCGGCAACGGAAGCGCTCCCGTCGACGGCGGGTGGCGCTCGACCTACATTCCCCGTTCCGTGCGGCGTCCAGCTACGGCAGTCAACTGCCCAGACTGTGCCATTTGCGCGTAATAAGTTCATTGCCCGCTGACAAGGTAGGCACCCGCGATGAGCAGGGGGATGTCGCGGGAGCTGCACCGGAGGGACAGTACCTCCGAGCGCGAGCGCGACCACGGCTTCGCCGGAGCGGGCCTATCGTCGCTTGGGCGCTAGTAGTCGGCTTGGGCGCTAGTAGTCGATCAGGCGGGTAGGCGTCGCGGACATTCCTGGCCGGCGGAAGTGGGGGCGTCGTGCTGTTGGTCCGGCGACCGCCGGTTGGTCGATACCCGTGCGTATCCGAGAACTGCCCGCGGTCACTCTCCAAATCTGAGTGATCCGACGGGTGCACAGTCCTCGCAGAGCAGCACCATGCCGGTCACTGTGTGCAAGGCCATGTACTTCTCGGCCGTCATGAAGGTGTCATCCTCGCGAGGCAGCTGCACTTCTCGTTCGCATCCGCACTTCTCACACGCCAGCGGCATCCATTGGAGAGGTTCAGAGCTTGTCGTCATGCTCAGCATCATCTCAGCCTCCCACGGCCTACCCGTTTGGCCGTATCGGTCCGATACCTGGAGCTGGGACTTGACATCTCGGTGGAAAGGATCTTCATCGTGCCGAGCTGCTGGCCTTTATGCCGCATTTGCGTATCTTTGTCGAGGTTTGGCTACGTGAGAGATCGGGATCTGCTTCGCGCACTTGCTAGGCGCCTTGACGGCCCTTGACGGCCCCGCGCAGCCCGTGGCTTGCTGAGAATCAGGCCCTCATCACTAGGAACTTGATCGCGTCGTTGATCTCGCGACCGAAGATCGCCGCGCGACCCCGGCGACGACCCAGACGACACCAACGCCGGTCGTACGATCTGGCACAAGCTGGCACGGGGGAGATATGAACGCCCGGCACCACTATGGCCTAGGCCCGTTATTAGCTGGGCAGTCGTATCCGGCGTTGGCGAGGTTGTCGCATATACGTCTGGCGCCTTCATCGATTTTTCGGCGCATGTCGGCGCATGTCGGCGCGTTCGCTATCAGACGGAATGCGTACCGCGTGGGGTGGCTGGCCATTGGTTACTATTTCGCATTGCCCACCTTGTGCTCGATACTTAGCGCAATCTTCCTCAGCTATCTGCCGGTACTGCTCCCCGGTGCATCGGATCGAGTGGTCAGATTCACAAGGATAAGGCGTCCGTGGTGTAGCTACACTGTTAGTTCCAGTATCATGTGGCGCGGCCGTCTCGGAACGGGGCGTTAACGCCAATGCAACCGCAATGATGCCTACCGCGATCAGAATATCCTTTATCTTCACTGGCGCTCCTTGGCTATGCCTAATGTGAACCTTAGGCCTCGAGAACGTCCTACTCCGGGTAGGCCAAGATAGGGGATGTCCTGCTCGGTCACTCCCGGACCCTGCTTATCTCCTCAGCCGTCCGTGCGCACCAGGCCAGACCGGCCACCGCATTCCCAGTGGGAGCCATCGAGCCAGACCCACGGCCGATCTCCAACACCCCGATGTCCGTCATGGACATCGAGGTGGCGCATGCCGCATGGCCACCGATGCCTGGCAACTGCTGATGATCTTGCACGCTGGGAACCGTCGGGCATCCCCTCGGCCTGGCGTAGCCCGACCGGGCGGCGCCTGATCATTTGGGTGTGTCTTGTCCGATGCCACACTGCGGTTGTGAAAGAGGTGTGGACGCACGTGCGGCTGAGCGGCGGATGCTGGCCGACTTCCTGGAGACGCTTGAGCCGGCGGACTGGGAGGTCCGGTCATTGTGTACGAACTGGACGGTCCGTGACGTCGTCGCTCACGTGGCGTGGGGACCTACCCAGGCCCCGATGGAGCGGATGGTCGTGTTCGGCCAAGGGCGGGTTCCGGATCTACCCCGTCAGCGCCGAGCACGCCAAGCGCTCGGGGAAGTGGACGCCGGAGCAGATGGTCGCCCGCCTGCGGGAGATCGCGGAGATCGGCACCGCCCCGTCGGAATCACGGACGCGCACGTCCTCGTCGACATCGTGTGCCACGATCTCGACATCCGCCGGCCACTCGGGCGGCGCCGCTCTACGAGCGGCTCACGTAGGCCTCGATCTTGTCGAGAAATCGAATCGCCACGTCGTGCGGCGTGAACGGCATCGCGACTCCCGCTGAGGTACGGCTACCTTCCCGGTGGGGATCGGTCCGTGCGCGCTCGTCGCAATAGTTCCGCTGATGGCCTACCGACGATGATCGCCTGGAACCCGACGGGACAGTCGGGTATCCGGCAGGTCGGCCGGAGGTGCGACGCTGGGGCTGATCCGTTCGCGCAGATTCAGGTTTTGCGGCGGATGCGCTGCCACTCGCTTGGACTTAAGCCGTAGGCGGCGCGGAACCGTCGGGCGAAATGACCAGGATCAGAGAAGCCCAAGCTGCGGGCAACGGCTGCGATTGTCGGTGCTTGTGCCGAACTTGCCAGCACGCGTCGAGCCCCTTCGAGGCGCTCTCTAATGTCCATTCGTGTACATGTAGCCCTTGCCGTGCGAATTGCCGATGTAGGTCGTAATGCGGGTGAATAGTGACTCGGCCAGAGCGCTGTGCATGTCCTTGTGCTCCGCGGCGGAGGCGATCAGGGCGCGGACGAGCTCGACGGTCGCGGTACCGAGCATTGTTGCCGTGTGGTTGTCCTCGACGCGATCAGCTACGTAGATCATCTGGTGGACGTGCTGGCGGGCGGGGTCGTAGAGCGGCCTGCCCTGCACTCGTGGTGCCGCCTCCCGCATCGCCGGCACCGAAGACCACCTCATGTCCGCTAAGATCCAATGGTCCAACGCTAAGCACTACACCTCCGACACGGTCACAGCGCTGTGGTACAGATCGTGGTACGGTACGTTCATGGATCCACGATTAGTCCGTTTGCTTGATCTGCTCGACGTGACCGACGGGGAGACCGTCGGCACGTCGGTCCGGTTGCCGGTGGCCTTGCGTGATGCTGCTGTGGTGGCGGCGGAGATGGGACTTGCGGGATCTACCACTGAGCTGACCATGCGGGGACTGCGGGATCTGCTGGAGGCTGCGGCGCAGCGTGCGGTGCTTGACGCGCATTACGAGGCCCATCCTGGCGCGCGACCCGACCTTGCCGAGATCGCCCTTGCTGCGGCGCAGCTGGACGGCCACCCGTTGGCGGAGCGACCTGAGCTCGTTCAGCGAGCTGCGGAAGAGATCGTCTCAATCCTCGACGAGCCGACGCCCGACGAGGTGCTCAGCTACGCCGCTGGACTGGCCGCAGCGGCGTGAGCCGCGCTCGCAGCGTTGTTCTGGACAACGAGGCCGTCCAGGCGATGCTTGATCCTGATCATCGTAAGCATCGGCGGGTGTTGGCTGCGGTGGAGGCGGTGACTGCCCGGTCGCTGCGGCGGGCGGGCTCGGCGCGCCTCGTCGTGCCGACGGCCGTGCGGGTCGAAGCAGGCTGGGACCGGCGTGCACCTGGTGCCGCAGGGATCAACCAGTTGCGTGCCGACGACGCCCTGCTCGACGGGCCTGCCGCCGACCACGCGGCTGGTGTCCGACGCACCCTAGGTGTCTCGGTCGCCGATGCACATTTGGCCGCCGTCATCGCGAGCACGGCGGGTCCGGTGGCCGTGCTGACCAGTGACGTGGCCGACATCCGCCGGATCGCCGGGTATCTGGACGCGGACGTGACCGTGGTGGCGTTGTGACGGCCGCAGGCCGAAGCAGTCAAGAGATTTCGCCTGGCTGACCCCGAGTGTCGCCGCTTGTGTAGTGCTGCCGCCCTGCTTTACAGCGATCCACAGGGATGGCCTGGATGCGACGAGGGCCCTAGCGACCTTGTGCGGTGTTGTCTCAACTCCGGCTACAGCCTCGTGATACGGTGTATTACGATAGCGTGTGGAGGGTGACCTGCACGGCTTACCGGTTGATCGGCTACCGATCGACGCGGTGGACGTGCCTGACGAAGCGCACCAGCGGCGGTCGGAACGCTATAGCGGTGCGGTGGACGTTGAGCCGGAGCACGCTGTTGAGGCGGTGTTCGATCCTCGTCAGCTGGTGGCTCGGGATCCGAAGTCCGCGCTGGCGAGGCGATTCGGGTGATCGGTTACTCGGTGGGTATGGATCGGGTTCTGGTGTGGTGCTGGTGCCTGATGGTCATCCACCGGGCGGGTTGTGGCATGTCGCCACGGCCTGGCCAGCGGATAGCCGCATGCGTCGCGTGTACGGCGGGAAGGAGAGCGAAGATGGCTGACAGGGAGCTTCTGGACCGCATCGGGGCGGCGGTTGAGGATGCCGAGGCGACACCGGATGAGGAGCTGGAGTGGACGCAGCACCGGGAGCCGGCGAAAAGCCCTACGGCGGTTTATAGCGTTCGCATTCCGGTTCAGCGGATCGAGGAATTGCGCCGGCTGGCGGCGGACCGTGATTGTCAGCCCACCGCGCTGATCCGTACGTGGGTGCTCGCGCAGCTTGATGCGGCGCGCAGCCCTGAGGACTACGTGCAGCGCTGGGAGCGTGACGTGCGCGCCACCGCGGAGCAGCTACGTAAATTGCTCGATGAGCGCCCTGGCGCTGCATGGGCAGAGGTGTCCTGAAGCCGTTGGCCCTGTCTGATCTGACGGTAAGGGTCAGTGGACCATGGCGGAGCGGGCGACGGGAATCGAACCCGCATGGCCAGCTTGGAAGGCTGGGGCTCTACCATTGAGCTACGCCCGCGTGCTCTGGGTGACCGGAGCGGTCGCCAGCCTACCTGCTGCCAGTTTCATACTGCGGGGCGTGTGCTGTGGCCCAACGCGGGGCATGCTGGCGGTCGCGTAGGCTGCGCCTGCACCCAACCGGTGCATCGGGGTGTGGCGCAGTTTGGTAGCGCACTCGCTTTGGGAGCGAGGGGCCGTGGGTTCAAATCCCGCCACCCCGACCAGGCAAGACAGGTCGACCCAAGATCCACAAGTGGACCGAATGTAGCAACGGTGTAGCAACGGTGTAGCAACGACTGCTCACAGGTCGTCCCACTCGATGCTGTCGAGCGTCTCGCGCATGGCATCAAGGTCGGTGTGTGCGTAGATGCCTAAGGTGACGTCGAGGTCGGCGTGTCGGGCGATCCGCTGGACGACGTGCGGAACTGGTAGAGAGCAATGTTCCAACCGCGCGAATGCCTCCTGTGGCTCGAGGGCAAGTCGACCCGCACCGCAGGCGCGCTCAGCGCGCTGAGGAGCGGAAGCGACGCGGCAGCCGATCTTGTCGATTGCATCTGATGCAACTATCCGGCGCAGGATGTCACCGAATCGGGTGCAACATCGTGGCATTCGATGCAACAGCAGGATCTATTGCCTGGTCAGGATGCGTGTGACGAGGCCTCCACCAACCGACCCTGATCCAGTCCGAACGGCGACGTCGCAGGCAGGAGCGGTTCACGGATCTTGCCGAATGATGCAGCCGATGCAACTCCGCTCACTTTGAACTGGCTCACCACGGTGTGGCGGAAGTCGTGTAGCCGCACGTGTGGGTACCCAGCACGAGTACGGATCCCATCGAAGTGTCGGTTCAGGCTACGCGGTTCCATTGGGGTGCCCACGCTGGTCGGAAACACTAAATTGTGCTCGGTCCACAGCTCACCGGCGTCAGCACGTTCGGCGCCTTGTCGGTCACGGTGTTCGATGAGGACTCGTCGGGTGTCTTTCGGTGCACTCGTCACCGTGGCCAGCGGGTCACGTCCGGAGGGGCCGGACGGCTCGGGAGTAAACGGCTTGACCCTGGGGCCCCAGCGACTCCTCGGCCGGCTATCTGCGGCAGGCCAGAGCCTGCCGCAGGTGACACGCGCCTCCCTATCCCTCCATGCGCATCGCAACGTCATCCAGTAGAACAACGGTGAGGAGGGACGTGAGGCCGCCCAGATGTACGATTTGCTCCTGCGATCGTCACTGATGGCCATGCTCCCCTTCAGTCGACTGAGGATCGACTGCCACCTATACTTGTCCTTTACCAGGGAACCCGCTGAACGACGCTTAACGAGGAACAGCATGGATGTGATCTCCTGGTTCGGCGTGGTGAGTAGCGTTCTCTCGATCCTGGCATTTCTGTTCGCAGTCTGGGTTCAACTTAAGTCCGATATCAAAATTAAAGAATTGACTAGCACGCTTCAGTCCTTGCATGATATCGCTTGACTCAATCATTTGGGAGGCACAATTTTTGGCGGGGGAGGACGCTGAGGCGCGTATGGCTCAACTTGAGAAGTCGCTGGGTTTGGCATCCGCAATGCGAACCATTACATCTAAATATGTAGGTGATCACGACAACTACCGCGCCAGCGAGTCGGGCGTGTTGATCCAGCGGGGTATTATTTGGAGCAGTGCGATGCTCGCGAAGGTTGAGACGTCCTCCGACGCTCCGACGTACGCGAAATTTGGCTTATGACGCAAGACCTGGAACCTGATCTCAGTGATAGAAAAACCGGCGACAGGGTCAAAAGAAATCTTGCCACTGGGAAAAAATATGTCTACTTTTACCCTTCGAGCCTACAGGGTGCAGAGGGTAAGGTGCGAGGACTGCGCCGAAACATCGGGGTCGACAATCGGAAGCACGCTGACAGGGTGAGCTTTGTTCCGATCGATGACGTGTCTGAGCTGCAGCAAATTCGCAAATGTTATCTTATTCTTCATGGATGAGTCGGAGTACGACACACAGCTCGTATTCCAAGAAGTCGTTCTAACTAAATTTCTGCAGCAGGGCAAATTCTGGCAGGAGCACGACCAACGGCATGCCACTAAGATGTTCGAACGTTTACGTAGAACTAAGAGTGCAAACAAATCGGAAGGGGATTGCAGGCGCACCCCAATAAATGCTCCCCTTAACAACGAGCTTCACGAGAGCGTGAGGGGTGGCCAATCGCATCGCTAGCAGGTTTGGCACGATCAACAACATATCGTAATGCCGATGATGAACCCGCTCCGGACGTATGCTAATGGCCTATACGCCAACATCGCTGATCAACCCAAGTAGTCTCAAGCATCAAACTCCACCATCTAACCGTGACAGACCGGGACATCACCGGGACATCCGGCAGTCGGCGAGGACGTCTGTCCAACATGCACCTTCAAGGTGACATGCCCCAGCAGCGTCAGAAACTGATCAACCCTGACCTCAACTGATCGTCTTCGCGCACAGCAGTGAAGTACAGCAACCGTGGAACCCGAGCCAGGACCGAACGAACGCTACCAGGCGTCTGACCAGCGGATGAGACTTCCTCGGACCTTGCTGCCGACAGTTCACACCGAAGAGGTCACTGGTTCGATCCCAGTATCGCCCACCAGACCGACTACTGCTGTATTTTGCTGCTTACCATTACCGGCGGCGACGCTCTCGGCTACACGAATTGCCGTACCGTCTTTGTCAGCGGTGCGGTAAATGACCAATGCCGTACGTAAGAAGCATGGACCCGGTCGGGTATGGCCTAACTCAGCTCGCGGCCGTCGTGGGTGCCTGGGCAAGCCCGAGCTGGGTCAGGAGCTCCATCTGGTCGAAGTAGACCGCTAAGCTGGTGAACCTCTCACCGGCAACCCTAAGCACAGAGGCGAGGGGTACCGCAACGCGCCGTCCCGTAGCCGGGATTGACCCGCCAGGCGCGTTGAGCGCCGCCGTATGGGTGCCCTCGAACACGCCCTCGAGAACAACAGCATCCTCACCGTCGATAATCTGAAGTGTCTTTAACTGATTGTCCGGGAAGGCGTCCTGCCAAATGTGGTAAAACGTTCTCGCCATCTCAATACCGGACCCATGCACTCCACCAGGACCGCTAAACGTCGCCTCTGGGCTGAACAAATCCACCCACGATGCTTCGTCGTGGTCATTCCAGATCCTAATTTGGTCTTCCTGGAGACTGCGTACGCTGCCCATTGATCATCCCTTTAGCCTGCTGTAGTCCCCGCTTGGCCTGCAGTCCCTACATCTGCGGTTCCTTCCGGGGCTGCCAACCGGGCATCCTACCGTCCTGTCGCATCGGCCCATGTCGGGTACTTGACACGAACAGTGTCAGCCTGCTGACACCTTTGCGACCAAGCTAGGTCCGGTACACGGGTAAGGACGTCCTGATGGACCCGATCGTCTGAATGGTGCACCAAAGACGATGCGGCCGACGTTGATCGAGCCATCCGCCGTATGAAGACCCACCATCCCTGTCGCGCCGTGATCACCGTGTAGCAGTCGTGTAGCAACGACTGACCACGGCAGCTATCGCACCCAGCCTCCACCAACACATCAGTGCGGGGAGCTGCCTACCGCACAGCACCGCACACGGGCTGCCGAGGCCTTGGGCGCGAGGGGCCGTGGGTTCAAATCCCGCCACCCCGACCAGGTGAAACAGGTGAACGCGATCTTTGCAGGATCTGGTGTAGCAACGACTGCTCATAGGTCCTCGACTCGATGCTGTCGAGTGGAGGACCGCGCATAGTCCCGAGGTTTGGGAGAGGATCGTCGCGTCTCACGCGACCGCCTTGGTCTCCCTCGACCGCGAGCTAGCCGTTGAAGCGGGCAGCTTGAGCGCCGTCGCGGCGCCGTCATCAACCGTGATGAAGCCGCGGATGGTGGCAACGGCGTCTTGCGGACGGTCGCGAGCCGAGTGACCAACACCCATCTCGGGGCGGGGCGGGCCCAAAACACGGCAATACCTGAGGTAGCGCCCCCATCAGCCGGACCGGAGTGCTCGCCTAGACTCGGTTCACATATCACTGCCCGGCGGGCGTGGCACAGCCGGGCGCGTTCTCGTCTGTCCCTAGGAGCACTCCGTGAAGAGCACCGTCGAACAGCTCAGTCCGACGCGCGTCAAGATCAACGTCGAGGTGCCGTTCGACGAACTCAAGCCTGATTTCGACCGCGCCTACAAGAAGATCGCCCAGCAGGTTCGCATCCCCGGCTTCCGGCCTGGCAAGGCGCCGGCCCGGATCTTGGAGCAGCGGCTGGGTCGCGGCGCGGTACTCGACGAGGTGGTCAGCGAGGCGGTGCCCGCGAAGTACGTCGAGCTTGTCACCTCCGGCAAGGTCCACCCGCTGGGTCGTCCGGAGCTCGAGGTGACGAAGATCGAGGATGGTGACCACCTGGTGTTCACCGCCGAGGTCGACGTTCGGCCGGAGATCGAGATGCCCGCGTTCGGTGAGCTTGCGGTGTCCGTCGACGACGTTGAGGTGACTGACGCCGAGGTCGCCGACCAACTCGACGGGCTACGTTCGCGCTTCGGCACCCTGACCGGGGTCGAACGTCCGGCGCAGCAGGACGACTTCGTTTCGCTCGACCTGTCGGCCACCATCGACGGCGAGGAGGTCGAGGAGCTGGCGACCACCGGCCTGTCGTACCAGATCGGCTCCGGTCAGCTCATCGAAGGCATCGACGATGCGCTGATCGGGGCCTCGTCGGGCGAGGATCGTGCCTTCACCACCACCCTCGTCGCCGGACCCCACGTCGGGCAGCAGGCCGAAGTGACTGCGAAGGTACAGGCGGTGAAAGAGCGTGAGCCGCCCGCGGCCGACGACGAGTTCGCCCAACTCGCCAGTGAGTTCGACACCATCGAGGAGCTCCGTGCGGACCTGCGCGAACGACTCGGCCGGGTCAAGGCGCTGCAGCAGGGCGCGCAGGCCCGGGACAAGGTGCTCAAGGCCCTGCTGGACAGCACCGAGGTGCCACTGCCGGACTCGATCGTCGACGCCGAGCTACAATCGCGCCAGCACGACGCCTTGCACGCCTTCGACCACGACGAGCAGCGTCTGAGCCAGTGGCTGGAGCGGGAGGGCCACACAGCCGAAGAATTCGAGACCGACCTGCGCAACGCCGCGCAGGAGACGGTGAAGGCCCGCTTGCTGCTCGACGCCATCGCCGACGCAGAGGAGCTCTCGGTCACCGACGATGAGCTCAGCGAGCGCATCATCTACCAGGCGCAGCGCCATGGCGTCAGCCCGAACGAGTACGTCAAGCAAGTCCAGGAAGCGGGCGAGTTGGGAGGCATGTACGCCGACGTACGCCGCGGCAAGGCGCTGGCTACGGTAGTTCGCCAGGCCACCGTCACCGACGCTGCCGGCAACTCCGTCGACATCGAGGAACTGGTCGGTTCGGCGACGCCGCAGCGAGCGGAGTCGGCTCGATGACCCAGTCCGGACGATGCAGGCGGCAACCCGGTGTGACGCTCTGAGCGAACGGAGGGCGCGTCAGGACTTAGCCGCCGCCCGCCTTCGTTAGGGTCGGCAGTGTCGTGTTCGGTGACTCCGAGCTGGACCCTCAACCCCTACCGGACCCATTACAGAAGGCAGGCATACGTGTCCTCGGACCACATCGCCTCGGCCGTGCCGCTGCGGGACGCCCCCGCGATGCGGACCGCCTCGGCTGGCCTCAACCTGACCGACTCGGTGTATGAGCGGCTGCTGCGCGAGCGCATCATCGTGCTCGGCTCTCAGGTCGAGGAGAACATCGCCAACCAGATCTGCGCTCAGCTGTTGCTGCTGGCGGCTGAGGATGCTGACCAGGACATCCGGCTCTATATCCAATCGCCGGGTGGCTCGGTAACCGCGGGTATGGCCATTTACGACACCATGCAGCTGATCGAGCCGGACGTGGCGACCTACGCGATGGGATTGGCTGCCTCAATGGGGCAGTTCCTGCTGTCGGCGGGTACCCGCGGCAAGCGGTATGCCCTCCCGCACGCTCGGATCCTCATGCACCAGCCGTCGGGCGGAGTCGGCGGTACCGCGGCGGACATCGCGATCCAGGCCGAAATGCAGGTTGGGCTCAAGCGCGAGATGGCCGAGCTCATCGCCGAGCAGACCGGCCAGTCGGTGGAGCGGATCATCATGGACTCCGACCGGGACCGCTGGTTCACCGCGGAGGAGGCCCGTGAGTACGGCTTCGTCGACCAAGTCCTGACCCGCGCCAATTCGCTGCCCGACGCGGACCGCTGAGTTCGAGGAGCCCCCATGAATCATCTGCCCGGAGGCACTGTGCCCTACGATCGCATGCCTCACGATCAGATTTCCCACGGCCATATGCCCCCGGAACGTATGCCTCTAGAACGTATGCCACAGTCGCGATACGTCCTGCCCTCGTTCATCGAGCGCACCAGCTACGGGGTCAAGGAGTCCAACCCGTATAACAAGCTGTTCGAGGAGCGGATCATCTTCCTCGGGGAGCAGATCAACAACACCTCGGCCAACGACACCATGGCGCAGCTGCTGGTGCTGGAGTCGACCGACCCGGATCGCGACATCACCATGTACATCAACTCACCGGGCGGGTCGTTCACAGCGATGACGGCGATCTATGACACGATGCAGTTCGTCCGCCCCGAGATCCAGACGGTCTGCCTCGGTCAGGCCGCTTCGGCCGCTGCGGTGCTGCTTGCCGCTGGCACTCCGGGCAAGCGGATGGCGGTTCCCAACGCCCAGATCCTCATCCACCAGCCGGCTACTGAGGGCGTGTACGGGCAGGTATCGGACTTGGAGATCCAAGCTGCCGAGATCCAGCGGATGCGGCGCCTGCTGGAGAGCACCTTGGCGCACCACACCGGTCAGACCGAGGAGCGCATCCGCGCCGACATCGACCGGGACAAGATTCTGACGTCCACCGAGGCCAAGGACTACGGAATCATCGACGAGATCACCCAGGTCCGGAAGCTCTCCGCAGTCCGACGCTGACCGGTGTTCCCCGCGACACGCCGAGCGGTCGTCGAAGTGCATCGCCCGGAGATATCGGGGAGGCTAGCTCCTCCCGCATGGCAGGGTCGGGCGGGTACGGTCAAGCACACATACGCAGACAGGCGCGCTGCCCACCACGCGCCGGGAGGGACTAGAGGCCAGCCCCCATGGCACGGATCGGTGACGGCGGCGACCTGTTGAAGTGCTCCTTCTGCGGGAAGAGTCAAAAGCAGGTCAAGAAACTCATCGCGGGTCCCGGTGTGTACATCTGTGACGAGTGCATCGATCTGTGCAACGAGATCATCGAGGAGGAGCTCGCCGACGCGGGTGATGTCAAGCTCGATGAACTACCCAAACCCAGCGAGATCCACGACTTCCTTGAGACCTACGTCATCGGCCAGGACGACGCCAAGCGCACGCTGTCAGTGGCCGTATACAACCATTACAAGCGCATTCAGGCCGGGGACAAGGGTCGTGACGACGAGATCGAACTGGCCAAGTCGAACATCCTGATGCTCGGTCCCACCGGGTGTGGGAAGACCTATCTGGCGCAGACTTTGGCGAAACTGCTCAACGTGCCCTTCGCCATCGCTGACGCGACCGCGCTGACCGAAGCCGGGTACGTCGGCGAAGACGTGGAAAACATCCTCCTCAAGCTGATCCAGGCAGCGGATTATGACGTCAAGCGGGCTGAGACCGGGATCATCTACATCGATGAGGTCGACAAGATCGCCCGCAAGTCGGAGAATCCCTCGATCACCAGGGACGTCTCCGGCGAGGGCGTCCAGCAGGCGCTGCTGAAGATCCTGGAGGGCACCACCGCGAGCGTTCCACCGCAGGGTGGTCGCAAGCACCCGCACCAGGAGTTCATCCAGATCGACACGACGAACGTCCTGTTCATCGTGGCGGGCGCTTTCGCGGGTCTGGACAAGATCATCGAGGACCGGATCGGCAAGCGGGGCTTGGGTTTCGGCGCCGAGCTGCGGACCAAGGCCGACATCGACGCCTCCGACGTGTTCGCTGATGTCATGCCGGAGGATTTGATCAAGTTCGGGTTGATCCCGGAATTCATCGGCCGGCTTCCGGTGGTAGCCAGTGTGACGAACCTGGACAAGTGTTCGCTGGTGCAGATTCTCACCGAGCCCCGCAACGCGCTGTCCAAGCAGTACAGCAAGCTCTTCGAGATGGACGGTGTGGAGCTGGAGTTCACCAGCACCGCGTTGGATGCGATCGCCGATCAGGCGATACTTCGCGGCACCGGTGCTCGCGGGCTGCGGGCCATCATGGAAGAGGTGCTGCTGCCGGTGATGTACGACATCCCCAGCCGTGACGACGTGGCCAAGGTGGTCATCACCGAGCAGACCGTGCGCGAGAACGTGAACCCCACAATCGTGACCCGGCAGCCCACTCGCCGCGAACGCCGCGACAAGTCCGCCTGATCGCAGTTGGGGGCTCTTCAAGTACTGCCAACCCCCGCGGAAGCAGCTCTCAACGGCTACCAACCGCTTCCGATTTCTTCAAGACACCGCGTCTTTCGTGGACGATGATGGCGTGATGAATCCGTCCACTCTCGATCCGCACCACCTACGTCGGCTGCGAACGGTCTGCCTGGCGTTTCCCGAGGCGACCGAGAAGCAGGCCTGGGGCGACCCTTCGTGGCGGATCCGGGACCGCATCTTCGCCATGCAAAAGGGCAACTACGACGGTGGGCGGCCCTCGCTGTGGTTGAAAGCGCCTGCTGGCGCGGCCGAGGTCCTCGTCTCGTCTGATCAAGACCGCTTCTTCGTACCTCCGTACGTCGGGCAGAAGGGCTGGATCGGGGTGTACCTGGACGGCCCGGATCTCGACTGGGAAGAACTCGGCGACCTCATCACCGACAGCTACCGGTTAATTGCACCGAAACGCCTAGTCGCCGGTCTCGACAAGAGCTGAGGTGCCCGGCCAGCGGTAGTCAGAGGCTGACTTCTGCGACGAATGCCTCATCGCTGGTCGTGACGACATCGATCTGAGCAATGTGGCCGGCAGCTTGCACATCGTGCCGTGCCTCCTCGAACAGACCGAGGAAGGAATGGGATCCTCGGACCGTCAACCGCTCGACCTCAGCGCGCATCGAAAGCTTCGCGTCTGACTTACTTTTGCGCACGATACGCATGACGCCCGCCGCTGTCGAAAGAACGCGAGGATCAACGTCGCCGCAGACGGCGTAAAGATCGCTGGCTGCGGGCCAAGGCGCTCGGTGCACCGTTCCAGGACGCCACCAAGACCAGACCTCCTCGGTGGTGAACGGCATGAACGGTGCAAACAAGCGAAGCAGGGTAGACAGTGCCACGGCTAGCGCGCCTCGTGCCGAGTTCGCCGCCTGCTCGCCGTACTCGCCGTACGCACGGACCTTGACGAGCTCCAAGTAGTCGTCGCAGAACATCCAAAAGAATTTCTCGGTCCGCTCGAGTGCGCGAGCGTAGTCATAACCGTCGAATGAGCGCGTCGCATCGTCGACGACCGCGGCGAGCTCGGCGAGCATCGCGCGATCCAACGCGTCGGTGACGGCCGCGGTGTCATCAGCAACGCCAAGGCCGAGAACGAACCGGCTCGCATTGAGTATCTTGACGGCTAGCCGGCGACCCACCTTCATCTGGGCTTCGTCAAAGGCGGTGTCCGTACCAGGGCGACCACTCGCGGCCCAGTATCGGACCGCGTCAGACCCATGGCGCTCGAGTAAGCCCATCGGGGTCACGACGTTGCCTTTGGACTTGGACATCTTCTTGCGATCGGGATCGAGGATCCATCCAGAAATGGCGGTATGTCGCCACGGTAGCGAGTCATTCTCGAGGTGAGAACGTACGATCGTCGAAAACAGCCAGGTTCGGATGATGTCATGGCCCTGAGGGCGCAGGTCCATCGGAAAGACACGCTCGAACAAGTCGTCATCAATACTCCACCGGCCGGCGATGTGCGGGGTGAGAGACGACGTGCCCCAGGTGTCCATGACGTCGGCGTCGGCGATAAATCCGTCGGCCTGGCCGCGCTGATCCTCACGGTATCCAGGTGGGGACTCCGAGGTCGGGTCGACCGGCAGATCGGAATCGTCCGGGACCAGCGGCTTGCGGTAAACCGCCTGCCCATGGCTGTCCAGGGGATACCACACTGGAATCGGCACGCCGAAGAAGCGCTGGCGGCTGATCAGCCAGTCACTGGTGAGCCCGTTGACCCAGTTGGCGTACCGCGCGCGCATGTGCTCCGGGTGCCATGCCAGCTGGTTTCCGCGATCGAGCAATGCTGAGCGCAGATCGCTGTCCCGCCCCCCGTTACGGATATACCATTGCCTGCTGGAGACGATCTCAAGCGGCCGATCGCCCTTCTCGTAGAATTTCACCGCGTGGACAATCGGTTCCGGCTCGCCCTGTAGGTATCCGGAGTTGCGGAGCAGCGCAACGATCCGCTCGCGGGCGGTGTGCACTGTTGCGCCGGCGAGTTCGGCGTACGCGGCCCGACCGGCGCCGTCATCGAATCCCGGTGGTGGCTCAAGGATCAGACGACCGTCGCGCCCGACGATGGTCCGGGTGTCCAGACTGAGCTCCCGCCACCACGTCACATCATTGAGATCACCGAACGTGCATACCATGGCGATGCCAGAACCCTTATCCGGATCGGCGAGCCTATGTGACACCACCGGAACGCTGACATTGAACAACGGGCTCAGCACAGTGTGGCCGAACAACTCGACGTAGCGCTGGTCATCGGGATGCGCCACCAGCGCCACGCACGCCGGGAGTAATTCGGGCCGCGTAGTGGCAATAAGTATATTCCTGCCGTCAGTACCACGAAAAGAAATGTTATGGTAGGCGGCAGGGCGATCGCGGTCCTCGAGTTCTGCTTGAGCGACGGCGGTCCGGAAGGTGACATCCCACAGCGTCGGCGCTTCAGATTGGTAGGCCTCTCCCCGGGCAAGGTTGCGCAGAAAGGCACGCTGCGAGATAGCCCGCGCGGTCTCGTCAACGGTCTGATACGTCATGCCCCAGTCGATTGAGAGCCCGAGGCGACGCCACACCTCCTCGAATGCCTGCTCATCAATGGCAGTAAGCCGTTCGCACAGTTCGATGAAGTTTTGACGTGAGCAGGCCACGACGTCCTTGCCAGGTTTGTCGGGCGGGGTAAAGCTCGGGTCATAGGGCAATGATGGCTCGCACCGCACCCCGAAGTAGTTCTGCACCCGCCGTTCCGTGGGTAGGCCATTGTCGTCCCAGCCCATGGGGTAGAAGACCTCGCGCCCCCGCATCCGTTGGTAGCGCGCCATGGTGTCGGTGTGGGTGTAGGAGAACACATGGCCCACGTGTAGGGAGCCGCTCACCGTCGGCGGTGGAGTGTCGATCGAGTAGACCTGCTCCCGCGTCTTCGTCCGGTCGAAGCGGTAGACGTGCTCGTTCTCCCACACCGCAACCCACTTGGCCTCCAGCCCGTCGACGGAGACGCGGTCTGGCACGCGGACGAAGTGGGGTTCGGACGTCATAGCGCTCATCGTATTCGGGGCAGGAAAGCCCAGCGCTGGGTGACCCACCGGTCGTGGTCGCCGGTGCCACCGTCGGCGAGATGGCTGCTCCGTAGACTCTTGACGTGGCGATGACTCAGCCGTCCGTTCAAGACTCGATTCACAACTTCGGTGCCAGGCGGCACAGCGCACGGCCTGATGTCGCTGCACCGGAGGCCTGAGCGGCGTGGTCCAGATCGATACCGATGCGCTCGCTGCGCTGCGGGCAGTCGAGACCGAGCTCGACCGTCGCTGGCCGGAGAGCCGGATCGATCCGTCGCTGGACAGGATCGTTGCGCTGGTCGACCTGCTCGGCATGCCGCAGCGGTCGTATCCGGTGCTGCATGTCGCCGGCACCAATGGCAAGACCTCAGTGGCCCGCATGCAGGATGCGCTGCTGCGCAGGATCGGGCTTCGGGTAGGTGGTTACACCAGCCCGCACCTGCAGCTCGTCACTGAGCGAATCAGCCTGCACGGCGAGCCGATCAGTCCGGAGCGTTACGTCGAGGCCTACCAGGACATCGAGCGGTATGTGGCCATAGTCGATGCCAGATCACAGGTCCCGATGAGTAAGTTCGAGGTGTTGACCGGGATGGCCTTCGCGACCTTCGCCGACGCGCCGGTGGACGCCGCGGTCGTCGAAGTCGGCCTCGGGGGCAGCTGGGACGCGACCAACGTCGCCGACGCCACGGTGGCGACGATCACTCCGGTCGCGGTCGATCACGTCGACTACCTGGGCAGTGACATCGCAGGCATCGCCGCGGAGAAGGCCGGGATCATCAAGCCCGGTTCGGTGGCGGTACTCGCTGAGCAGCCGCCCGACGTGGCCAAGGTCATCGCGGCCCGCAGTATCGAGGTGGACGCGATGGTGGCCAGAGAAGGCAGGGAATTCGGTGTGCTGCACCGCGACATCGCCGTCGGCGGGCAGCGGTTGCGGCTGCAGGGTCTCGGAGGGGTGTACGACGAGATCTTCCTGCCGCTGCACGGCGAGCACCAGTCCCGCAACGCCGTGCTGGCACTGGCCGCTGCCGAGGCGTTCTTCGGTGCAGGCGCCAGCCGGTCGCTGGACATCGACGCGGTGCGGGACGCCTTCGCGACGGTGACCGTGCCGGGACGGCTGGAGCGGGTCCGCACGGCACCCTCGGTCTTGCTCGATGGCGCGCACAATCCGCATGGGGCACGGGCTCTGGCGGCTGCGCTGCACGAGGAGTTCGCCTTCCGCAGGCTGGTCGCGGTGGTGGGCGTGATGCGCGACAAGGACGTCACCGGAATCCTCGCCGAGCTGGAGCCGGTGGTCGACGAGGTCGTGGTGACCGCCAGTAGTTCGAGGCGCGCGATGGACGTCGACGAGCTCGCCGCAGTGGCCCTGGAGGTGTTCGGTGCGCAGCGGTTGCAGGTCGAGCCACAGCTACCGGAGGCGATCGAGGCGGCCGTGGCCTCGGCCGAGGAGATTGCTGCAGGCGAGGATCGTATCTCGGGAGCCGGAGTGGTGATCACTGGCTCAGTGGCGATGGTCGGTGAGGCCCGCACCCTGTTCGGCCGGCAACCGCGATGAGCGATCCGCTGCAGGGACTGCGGGGCGTCTTTGCGGGCACGCTGGTGATGGAGGCGATCGTTGTCGGGCTGGCGCTGCTGGTCGTCGACCGGTTCGGCGGCGGGATCGGTGGTCCGGCCGGCTGGTACACCACAGGGCTGGCGCTGGCGATGGTGGTCGCAGCTGGTGTGCAGCGTCGGCGGTGGGGCTTGGGGCTGGCTTTGGCACTGCAGGTTGCGATGGTCGCCGGCTGGTTCGCTCACCCCGCCCTGGGTGGGCTCGGCATCCTGTTCGTTCTGGTGTGGTGCTACCTGCTGTATGTGCGATGGGCAGTCGCGCGGCGGCTGAAAGCCTGACCGCGCTGGGTCGAGGTTGCATCGGCGTCGTTAGTTAGGCTGCCGCCGGTATCCCCACGTACCCCGGTGTCCCCAGTAAGAGGAGAATGAGCAGCAGTGAGCGAGCGCACCCTGGTCCTGGTCAAGCCCGACGGTGTCAGCCGCGGCCTGGTCGGTGAGGTGATCGCCAGGATCGAGCGCAAGGGGCTGACGCTGGCTGCGTTGGAGCTGCGCACAGTTCCGCGTGACCTGGCTGAGCAGCACTATGCCGAGCACGCGGAGAAGCCATTCTTCGGTTCACTGCTGGAGTTCATTACCTCTGGTGCCGTCGTGGCTGCCGTGGTCGAGGGCGAGCGGGCAGTCGCGGCCTTCCGGCAGCTGGCCGGTGGCACGGATCCGGTGGACAAGGCCGCTCCCGGCTCCATCCGCGGGGACTTCGCGTTGGAGACCCAGTACAACCTGGTGCACGGGTCGGACTCGGTCGATTCCGCCAAGCGCGAGATCGCATTGTGGTTCCCGGAGTTATAGCAGGTACCCGGAGCTCGACGGTTCTGGGTCTACCGGCCGCAACCGAAAACCTGCCGAAATCTGTCGGGGGCGCCGGGTAGCGTCGATCGCGTGTCCGATAACGGTGCCGCTCTCGTGCACGCTCGCGGGTTGCGCAAGCGGTTCGGCACGGTCGAGGCTGTGCGTGGCATCGACGTCGATGTCCGACCAGCTGAGACGTTCGGCTTTCTCGGTCCCAACGGTGCGGGCAAGTCGTCCGCCATGCGCATGATCGCTTGCGTGTCCCCGCGCAGCGCCGGTGAGCTGCAAGTGCTGGGGATGGATCCGGACACTGACGGGCCACGGATCCGCGCCCGGCTCGGGGTGGTGCCGCAACAGGACAACTTGGACACCGAGCTGTCGGTGCGGGAAAACCTACATGTCTATGGGCGCTACTTCGGCATGTCTCGGGTCGCGGTGCGGGACAAAGCCGCCGAGCTGCTGAACTTCGCGCAGCTCACCGATCGAGCGGCCGATCCGGTCGATCTGCTGTCCGGGGGTATGAAGCGGCGGCTGACCATCGCCCGGTCCCTGGTCAACGACCCGGAGCTGATGCTGCTCGACGAGCCGACCACCGGATTGGACCCGCAGGCCCGGCACCTGCTCTGGGACCGGCTGTTCCAGCTCAAGCAACAAGGCGTCACGCTGATCATCACGACGCACTACATGGACGAGGCCGAGCAGCTGTGCGACCGGCTCGTGGTAATGAACGGCGGGCTGATCGTTGCGGAAGGCTCGCCAGGCGAGCTGATCGCTCGGTACTCCACTCGCGAGGTAGTCGAGCTGCGGTTCCGCCCTGGCGATCAACACAGCTGGCTCGATGCGGTGGACGGCCTGACCGACCGGATCGAGAAGCTACCCGACCGGTTGCTGTTTTACGTCGTCGATGGTGAGGCAGCGCTGTCCGCCGCGCACCAGCGTGGGGTGCGACCGGTGTCCAGCCTGGTCCGACGATCCACCCTGGAGGACGTGTTCCTCCGGCTCACCGGGCGATCGCTGGTGG
>JBOHGX010000122.1:0-8247 GCA_050700255.1 Pseudonocardiaceae bacterium | reverse complement strand
TGCCTGTCAGACCGTCCCGCCGACCACCGTTAACGTCTCCCCACAGCGGGAGTTGACCGATCCAGTGCAAGGCGGAGCCTCGTCGTGGGGCTGGCAACAGTAAGGCCCATCCCACACCTCAGTGGCGCCGCCAGCGCGTCGGTCTACATCCCTAGCGGTGCGATCTGGCGCTTCCTTCGGCGCATCACATCCTCACGCTACGAGGCACGGAAGACTGTGTCGACGTGCCAGGTAAGGAAGTCCGTGTTGGGCTGATCGAGGTGCCGTCGAGGCATACCGATTGTTTCGCCAGATACCGCTCGCTGGTAGAACTCCTCGCCATTATCCCAGTCCGCCCGCAGACTCGGGCTGACCATCAACGTCTTCTTCTGCGGGTGAACCCCAAGGTAACCGCGGTCAAACAGGGCGTGGACGTCGGATCGGAGCAGCAGGCCGTTATCGACCCGGTTAACGCCGTGGTATGGCGCGTATCCAGGGTTATTCCGACTTCGATCTCCCTGTCGAGATCACCGGGCCGGCCATGGTGCCCCGCACGGGGCGTTTTCCGGTTTAATCAGAGAAAGCATGAACCACCACACCTCCTCTTTTCGGGAACTACGAGGCAAGTCTACGCGCCACGCGGCGGGCTGGAGCGGGGCGGGCCCTAGCCTGCCCCCGACTTTGCGCGCCTCAGGACCGGCAGGGACCCGCGGGTCAAGGGTGGCCGCAGGCCATCGTGCAGCGACACCGCAGGTGCCCTTGAGGCGTGGGGGGCCGGGCCGCATACTAGCGCGCCGCCACCCGACCACGATGGTCACAGCGACGACAAGTTCAGTCATGCCGCCGCAGGCGGGGGCCCACCGAGGAGCTTGTCCCGGGTGGCTTGAGCGCTGAGCGGCTGTCAACGTCAAGATCAGGGGCGATGTGATAGCTCAGGATGTTTCTACATTTAGGAGCAGGTATTGTGCCGCATTTGAGGCATCCCATTCTTCGCCAATTCGTCGTGAAGCCGCTTATCGAATGCCTCATTAACAGCTGAAATCAGTCCCGATAAATTTCCATCAATATAACTCCATGTTCGCAGTATCGCGTATCCTGAGTTCACATTTTCCAGTGATCTGAAAGGTAGGTCATCTGGATTATATGTATTTTTATCAAGCGGAAATTCTGGTAAAAGAATTCCCAGGAGACCGCTGCGACCGCTGTGGGGCTCCAAGCCTGCAGATATCTCCCAATCCACATGCTTACGACACTTTGTTTTCGGACCCACTAGAACTACTACAACTGATGCATCTGCAACATAATTCTCCCGAATCAACCTCTTGATATATTCGGCACCATTGTCCGTTGCTATATCGCCGAGCTCAACGCTTTTGGATAGATAATATGACCTGAATTGGTCGGTGAACGACCGACGGTACCACTCGTCGTCATTGTGGTAGTAGCTGAGAAACAGCTTGTGTTTCTCCTTTGGGACATACGTGGTCAATTGGATTACTCCCGCGGATCATCGGATAAGTCGGGAACTCCACAAACTGCTGCAAGAGTGTTGGCGAGCTGGTGAAGCTCTCGACCCGTTGCGTCGATCTCTTCCCGCAGCCTCACGGCCTGGTCCCAGGCTAGTTCGTGACTGAACTGAGACGCGGTAGGAGATCTATGAGATTCCCAGGCAGTAAGAATGGGATGCCAAGTGGAGAGCATTGGCCTAAGTATCCTGTTTAGAACTGCAACTGCCAAATAGCCGAAATTTAGTTCATTTTTGCCACGTGGTGTCGCAACTTCGGGCCCATGCCTACGTAAGATGTCACGAGTAGTCGAGAAGATCGAGTATAAACTGGATAGCGCTTCGCGCAGGAGACCTTCTTTTAAGGGCACAACTCCGATACGCGTAATCAACTCGACATACAGTTCCCATGCTGCCAGTCGTTCTGCCTGATTGGGCTTCCATGTGCCAGCAATCCTTAGAAATTTTAAGTCGAGCGTAACCTGAACTGAGTCGGGAACGTCCACGCGTTGCTCCTCTGCGTGCTGCACCTTTCTGACGCGATCACGTTAACGCATGCAGCGGTGACGGTTGCGCTGCTCGGTCTGGACGGTTGTCGGGGCATGCCCGCTCACGCGGCGTAACCGGCGGTAGGAACGCCTGACTGTAGCTGAAGCTCGGGCGGAGGGTTCCGCATCGTCTCGGTCGGCCATACGGGCGATCACGGACTCAGCAGCCCTAGTGGCTTCGTTTCGGAGGGGTATCGGCCCACCGCAACGCGGTCAGCCTGACGGGCTCAGACACGCACCAGGTTAACGCCGTCATGAATGCGGGCCGATGCTCTGTCGGCGAACGCGTCGGTTACGCGCACGATGTAAGCGGGATCCATGTGCTGCCGGATCTGGTTGATGCTGAACCAGTGCACCGAAAGAGCCTCGTCGGTGGAAGTGAGCTGGCCGCCGATCGGCGAGCAGCGGAATACGAGGGCGACGATGCCTCGGGGCATGTTCTTGTAGACGCCGGTGAGGCGCTCAACTCGAACTTCGATGCCGGTTTCCTCGAGGACCTCGCGGCGTACGCCTTGCTCGAAGGTTTCGGCGAGTTCGAGGACGCCGCCGGGCGGTTCCCAGTGCTGGTTGTCGCGACGCCGTACCGCAAGGACGCGCCCGTCGTCGCGGACGACGACCCCGGCGACGCTGACGGAGTGCTTAGGTGTGTCAGGCACGGATAGCCTCCATGGTCGAGGCGCTCGGTAGCCTGACGCTATCAGTCGTCTGGATGACTGGAGGAGCTGTGGCGCTCGGCGCGCTCGACCGTACAGATGACCGGCCGCCCTATCGGCAGATCGCCGATCAGTTGCGGGCCGCGATCGAGCGCGGCGAACTACAACCCGGCGACAAGCTGCCGTCCGAGGCGACACTCATGGAGCACTACCACGTAGCTCGCATGACGGCACGGCAGGCTATTCAGGAGCTTCGTGGTGAGGGCAGGGTCGTCTCAGAACAGGGCCGCGGCGTGTTCGTACGCCACGCCCCGCCGGTGCGCCGGCTCGCGTCGGAGCGGTTCGCCCGCCGCCACCGCGAAGCAGGTTTGGCTGCGTTCAGTGCAGAAGCCGCGAAGTCTGGCTTCCTGCCCCGCGTGGACCAGATCGAAGTGTCCCGGGCGGTGCCTCCGCCCGAGGTCCGGGAGCGACTCCACTTGCCAGAGGATGCGCCGGTCGTTGTCCGATCCCGTCGCTACTTGGCTGACGGTCGGCCTGTTGAGACCGCGGTGTCGTACATTCCTGCCGATCTTGCTGATGGCACGCGCATCGCTGAACCAGACAGCGGTCCGGGAGGGATCTATGCCCGGCTGGAGGAGACGGGCCACGTGCTCGACCGGTTCACCGAGGAAGTGTCGGCCCGGATGCCAACGGCGGCGGAGCGGCGGCGTCTTGAGCTCTCGCCTGGCACACCGGTGATCGTCCTCGTTCGTACCGCCTTCGATGTGGCCGGGCGTGCGGTCGAAGTCTGTGACACCGTGAAGTCCGCCCCCGCTTACGTGTTGGAGTACGACTTCCCCGCCCGGTGATGATGTGGCGGCATTGCAGATTGAGTAGCAACTCCTCTAGTCGTCTAGTCTTCTGCTACTCTACTTACCTAGAGGGCCAGACAGGTTTTCAGGAGGCGGGAGATAGCGATGCCACAGACGTACAAGATCGATCAGGCGGCGACCTTCGCGGGTGTCGTGCTGCTGTCGGTCGAACCGAAGGTTGCTTTCGGCAGCACGGAGCAAGACCGCACAGGTGACGGGGTGCCGAAGTGGGAGGCACAGCTTGTGGCCGGATTTCACCAGTTCGGCAAGATCAGCAACGAGATTTTGAAAGTGGGGGTTGTTGCGCACACCAACCCCGGCGATGGCCTGGCGCCCTACACCCCGGTGGAGCTGGTTGGGTTCGAGGTCGGCGTCATGGAGAGAAAGAGCCGTGACGGCCAGGTCATCGGCGTGCAGGTGTGGTACCGCGCCGAGCAGTTACGCGCGATCTCCTCGACGGTTTCCCGCAGGCACCAGTCGGACGGGTCGTGATCGCCGTGGCCAAGCGGATATATGAGGAGCCCAGACCCCGCATCGGGTGCCCCACCCACGGGACTCCGGAGGGTCAGCGCTGCGGCGGCTGCCAACAGCGCGAACTTTTCTCTCGCGCGGAGGCCGCACGGCAGACCCGGGATCGCAGGTGGTCGTGATGCCCGAGCAGACGTGGACAGCCCTGGGGTCGGCGCAGGCCGACGGACTGGCGTGTGTGGTCTGCGCCCGCGACTACTTGCGGCACCCCACCCAGCGGATACCGGTGGGCCGGTCGCTCACTGGATCGCAGGTGTTCGCCTGCGATGGTGCCTGCGCTCACCTGGCGCATGGAGCGGTCAGACTTGTGCACATCCCGGACGAGGCGCTGACCGCCGCGGGGGCGGCCTTCTTATCGGCGCTGGAGCAGGCAACCATGACCGGTGATCCGCACCGCGCCTATCCCGATGACCTAGTGAATCCAACGATCCTGGCGGCCGCGCCGCTGATTGTGGCCGCCGAGCTGCGGCGTCTGGCCGGGCAGATCCAGGGCGACGCCGGGAGTCATCAACGGCTCCACGAGCGCGCCGACCAGCTCGATCCCGCCGGGGGTGACCAGCGATGAGTACGACACCCAAAGGGGAGCGGCACCGGCCAGCCGGGGTCGTCCTCGTGTGCACCGACTGCGAGCACACCTGGGAGCCCGATCTATTCGACCAGGCCGATCAAGCCGAGGCGATGTCCACCGGCTGCCGGTTGTGCGGCGGCTGGACCTGGATTGGACAGATTGCCGAATCCAGCGACGACGCCCTGTCACCGGCAACCACGACGACCACAAGGAGTGCCGCACGATGAACACCACCGCAACAACCGAGGATGGAGTCGGCGGGCTGCTGGCTGTGCCGGCGATGGTCGACGCCGCGCTCAATCGACTCCGCGCTGAGCAACACCGCGCCTGCCAGCTGCTCGCCGACGCGCCGAAGTGCCAGCGACTGTCCGCGCTCTACGAGCATGAGGCCCGGCTGTGGACCCTGCTGGTGCAGCACACCGCCAACCACGTCTACCGACGTGCCGCGATGGAAGCGCAATGCGCCGCACGCAGCCGCGCGCGGGAGTATGCCGATCTGGCCCAGTACTGGACCGCCTATCCCGCTACCACCGACGGGATTACACCGGCAGGTGCGCCATGAGCGCCGCTCCCGAGACGGTGCTGCGTCGGGTTCGCAACGTGCTAGGCATCAGTGGGCTGGAACGACTCGACCCAGCCGGGACGCGCCTGGTGCTGGCGCAGCTGCTTTACGACGGCCACGGAGTGCCCGAGTGGCACCGCCAGGCAGCCTGCCGGGAGCACGACTCTCAGCTGTTCTTCCCCGAGCCCGGCGAGGACGACCAGGTAAAAGCCGCCAAACGGATCTGCGCAGGCTGCCCCGTCCGGGACCAGTGCCTCGCCGAGACCATGGCCTGGGAGCGACCCGGCACCCGCTACGGGGTCGTGGGCGGCCTGTCTGTCAACGAACGCCAGCAACTGCACCGTGTCAACCGCCGCAGCTCGCGGGGTGGCGAAGCCGCATGAGACGCCAACCTAGCGAGAAGCTCGCCGACTTCTGCGAGGTCTGCGGCCGGCTGCTCATCACTTGCCCGGTGCGCCGCAAGGGCCGCTGCGGCGCTCACCCCCGACAACCTGCCCTCGCCCCACCTGTCGAGACGGCGCGCGATCTGCAAGGGAGGCAATCACCATGACGATCGTTCCGCAGGGACCAACCTCACTACGGTCGGTCGATCAGCACACCGACCCGGTCGCCTCTCAGATCCGATGGGCACCACTGAGCTGGTTTCGGCGCCGGCGAGAGGCCCAGCGGCTGGCCTGGTGGACCACGGTGTTGGGCTGGCAATGGTCCGACACCGTGGATGGTGCCAACCTGGTCCACCGAACCGTGACTGCAGGCGGCATCCCGCACACCTCCGCACCTCAGGTGCGTTCGCTGGACATCGGCCCGCCGGTCACATTGTTGGTGCGGATGCTGCCCGGTCAGGTCATCGCCGATTTCCAAGCTCAAGCACACCGCATCGCCGAGGGGATGGGCGTGCCCATGGTCCGCATCACCCACCACGGCCACGGCTGGATCAAGGTCGTCCTCCTGATCCGGGACCCGCTGACCACCCCCATGCCACTACCGGCACGAACGGCAGCCACGTCGGCGTGTGCGCCGGTGCTGCTTGGCGCTAACGAGTACGGCCAACCCGTCACGATCGACTTCACCCAGCGGGTGCACCTGATGGTGCAAGGCCGCACCGGCTCGGGGAAGTCCCGGCTCTCCTACGGCTTGCTACAACAACTCGCCGCCGCCCCAGACGCGATCATCGCGGGCAGCGACCCATCCTCGGTTCTATTGCGGCCGTTCGAGGGCACCCGACACGCCCACTGGCAGGTTCTCGGCGCCGACGTGGCCGCCCACGCCGAACTGCTCGACGGCCTGGTCGACGAAATGGACACCCGGCTAGCCGCGGTGCCCGACCGCTGCGACGTGCTACCCCTGACCGCTCAGCATCCGATGATGTTTGTCGTGCTGGAGGAATGGCTTGCTTTGCTCGGCCTCGCCGGGTCGGACAAGAAACTCCGCGACCAGCTCACCGTGGCCACTCGGCGACTCGCCGCAGAAGCCGGTAAGGTCAACATGCGAGTCATCATGCTGCCGCAACGAGCCGAGGCCAACGAACTCGGCGGAGGGTTGCTCCGCGGACAGTTCGCCTACCGGCTAACCCTGCCGGTAGACAACGTCGAGGCCGTTCGGCTCCTCCACCCCACCGTCCCCATCCCACTGGCTGAGGCACACGTCACCCACGGCCAACCCGGCATCGCGCTCTACCACGCGCCCGGCCGCGACCTCGGTCGGCTCCGGGCCCCTTGGGTGCCCGACTACAGCGACTACTGGGACGCCATTAAGACGCTCACCGCGTGTACGACAGCTCCGGGCCGGATCGGAGCTGCCCAGTGAACAGGAAGCTCTACCGCGTTGAGGAGGCTGCGCAGCTGCTTGGAATCAGCCGCACGCGGATTTTTGATCTGATCAAGTCGGGTGAACTTCGGTCGGTCAAGATCGGCACCAGCCGGCGGATACCAGCTGGTGCGCTCGATGAGTACATCGAGTGGCTGCTGGCGAGGGCGTCATGAGCGGCAACCACAACTCCAAGCGTGCCGCCAACGGTGAGTCCTCGGTATTCCAGAGTCAAACTGACGGTCTCTGGCATGGCTTCGTGACAGTCGGGCGGAAAGCGGACGGCTCGATCGACCGCCGGCATACCCGAAGCAAGAGCGAAGACGTGGTCCGGCGAAAGGTCCGTGAGCTTGAACGAGACCGGGACCGGGGTACCGTCACGAAACCAGGCCGGGCCCCCACCGTCGAGCAGTGGATGACGACCTATCTCACCACGATCGCCGTACATCGGCTGGCGCCGAAGTCCCACCAGGACTACTCGTCGCTGGTCCGCAACTGGATTACGCCGACGCTCGGAAAGCATCGCCTCGACCGGCTCCGGGCGGAGCACCTTGACCACCTGTACAGCGAGATGGCCGCCGCTGGCGCGGCTGCGTCGTCAATCCTCAAGGTGCACCGGGTGATCTCCCGAGCCCTGAAGATTGCCCGACGCCGGGAGATCGTGATGCGCAATGTGGCCGAATTCGTGGACCCACCGAGCGTCGATCCGACCGAACAGGACAGCCTGAACGTGGACGAAGCGCGAGCAGTGCTCGCCGCGGCCGAGTGCCAGCGCAACGGCGTGCGGTGGTCGGTCGGGCTCGCAAGCGGGCTACGTCAAGGTGAGGCGCTCGGCCTTCGGTGGGCATACGTCCACCTCGATACAGGTGATGTCCGTGTGTACTGGCAGCTACAACGCACCACCTGGAAGCACGGATGCGCCGACCCGTATCTCTGCGGCGTCCGATTGCACCGAGCTGCGTGCCCACCTCGCTGTACCAGGCACCAAGGACAGTGCCCCACGCCCTGCCCGCCTGGATGTCAGCGCCACGCAAGTAGCTGCCCGGAGCGCACCAGCGGAGGACTGCGGTTCCGCAAGCCGAAAGGCACCGGACGGCGGGTGATCACCTTGCCGGCACCGCTTAGGGCTTGCACAGAAATTATGTCTGCTCTCCCGGGTGTGTCGTTTCCTGGGCGGGTTCGGGTTTGGGATCGTGTAGTTCCAGTTGCCGTGGAAGTCGTGTCGGTGCAGGTAGCGGGCCTCGAACG
>JBOHGX010000121.1:0-11740 GCA_050700255.1 Pseudonocardiaceae bacterium | reverse complement strand
GAATCCGCTGACGTGGTGCTCAACGGCGTGACCGGTTCCCGCGGCCTGGCGCCGACCCTGGCCGCGTTGCGTAGCGGCGCCACCCTCGCGCTGGCCAACAAGGAGTCCCTGGTGGCCGGGGGCGCCCTGGTCACCAGCGCCGCCGCGCCCGGCCAGATCGTGCCGGTGGACTCCGAGCACTCCGCGCTCGCCCAGTGTCTGCGGGCGGGCAGCGCAGGGGAGGTGGCCCGGCTGGTGCTCACCGCCTCCGGGGGGCCGTTCCGCGGGCGGCGGCGCGACGAGCTCGACGGGGTCACTGCGGAGCAGGCCCTGGCGCACCCCACCTGGCAGATGGGGCCGGTGGTGACGGTGAACTCGGCCACCCTGGTCAACAAGGGTCTGGAGCTGATCGAGACGCACCTGCTGTTCGGTGTTCCTTACGACCGCATCGACGTGGTGGTGCACCCGCAGTCGGTGATCCACTCGATGGTCACGTTCACCGACGGTTCGACGGTGGCCCAAGCCAGCCCACCGGACATGCGGCTACCGATCGCCCTGGCGCTGGGCTGGCCGGACCGGGTCGCCGACGCAGCACCGGCCTGTGACTTCACTCAACTCACGAATTGGACGTTCGAGCCGGTGGACGCCGAGGCGTTTCCCGCAATCGAGCTGGCCAGGACGGCGGGCGCCGCGGGCGGTTGCGTTCCGGCGGTGTTCAACGCCGCCAATGAGGAGGCCGTGGCGGCCTTCCTGAACGGTGACATCTCCTTCTGTGGGATCGTCGACGCGCTGGAAGCGGTGCTGGGTGAGGCGCAGGGATGGCGGGCGGACCCGGCTACGGTGGACGACGTGCTGGCCGCCGAAGACTGGGCTCGCATCAGGGCCAGGGAGTTGCTGAGTGGCCAACCGACCGGGACTGGCAGGAGCCCCGAGTTAAGGAGCCCGAAGTGAGGGGTACAGCGTGACGTTCGTGCTGGGTGTAGTGCTGTTCGCGGTGGGCATCGGAATATCCATCGCGTTGCACGAGGCAGGCCACATGTACAGCGCTAAGGCCTTCGGGATGAAGGTGCGCCGCTACTTCATCGGCTTCGGTCCCACCCTGTTCTCCTTCCGTCGCGGAGAGACCGAGTACGGCCTCAAGTTGATCCCGGGCGGTGGCTTCTGCGACATCGCCGGGATGACCGCGCTCGAGGAGCTGCCCGACCCGCAGGACCGCAAGCGAGCGTTCTTCCGGTTCCCCACCTGGAAGCGCGTGGTGGTGCTGTCGGCAGGCTCGCTGACCCACTTCGCGCTGGGCATCGTGCTGATCTACGTGATGGCGGTGTCCACCGGCCTGCCGAATCTGAACCGGCCGCCGGCCCCCGCGGTGGTGGCCGAGGTCAGCCAGTGCGCTGCCCCGGGCCCCGGCGGCTCCTGCCAGCCGGGTTCCCCGGCGCCGGCCAAGGACGCCGGCCTGCAGTCGGGGGATCGGGTACTGGCTGTGGCCGGCACCCCGGTGCAGAACCGTACCGAGCTGCTCGCCGCCACCCAGAGCCGCTCCGGCCCAACCGAGTTCCGGCTCGAACGCGATGGTCAGCAGCGCACTGTGACTGTCGATATCGCCCGGGTCCCGGCGTCGGCCCTGCGCCTCCCGGGCAGCCAGCTCGTCGGTGCGATCGGCGTGAGCCTGCAACCCACGACCGCCCCCGCGACGCTGCGGTACGGCCCGGTGGATGCGGTGGGTCAGACCCTCACTTTCACCGGCACCATGTTCGCCAACACCTGGATCGGGTTGCAGCAGTTCCCGCAGAAGGTTCCGCTGCTGCTCGACCGGATCGCCGGGGAGGACAACCCGGAAACCCCGGTCAGCGTGGTCGGGGCCAGCGTGCTCGGTGGCGATGCCGCAGGTCTTGGCGCGTGGTGGTTCTTCCTGTTCCTGCTCGCCGCGCTGAACCTCTTCGTCGGGGTATTCAACCTGCTGCCGCTGCTTCCGTTGGACGGCGGGCATATCGCCGTCAACCTCTACGAAGCCATCCGAAACGCGGTCCGTCGGGCCTTGGGGCGCGCCAACGGCCCCCCGGTGGACTACAACCGGCTGATGCCGCTGACTTATGCATTCTTGGTCGTGCTCATCGGGGTGGGCGCGCTGACCATCACGGCCGACATCATCAACCCGATCCGACTGCGTCCATAACTGTTGGGGTCCATAACTGTTGGGGTCCATAACTGTCCGGAGGAGTGACCCTGGTGTCGCCAGGAAGCAGTGTCGCGCTCGGCATGCCGGCCGTGCCGCCTCCCGTGCTCGCGGAGCGCCGTAAGACCCGGCAGTTACACGTCGGTGCGGTGGGCGTAGGCAGTGAGCATCCTGTGTCTGTGCAGTCGATGACCACCACGCTCACCGCCGATGTCGACGCCACCTTGCAGCAGATCGCCGAGCTCACCGCGGCCGGCTGTGACATCGTCCGGGTGGCGGTTCCCAGCGCCGACGACGCTGAGGCGCTGCCGGCCATCGCGCGCAAGTCACAGATCCCGGTGATCGCCGATATCCACTTCCAGCCCAAGTATGTCTTCGCCGCCATCGATGCGGGGTGCGCGGCGGTGAGAGTCAACCCCGGGAACATCAAGAAGTTCGATGACCGGGTAGCCGAGATCGCCAGGGCCGCCGCCGGCGCCGGTACCCCGATCAGGATCGGCGTCAACGCAGGGTCGCTGGATCCCAAGATCCTGGCCAAGCACGGTAAGGCGACTCCGGAAGCGCTGGTCGAATCCGCGCTGTGGGAGGCGAGTCTGTTCGCCGAACACGGCTTCCACGACATCAAGATCTCGGTGAAGCATCACGACCCGGTGGTCATGGTGCGGTCCTACGAGCAGCTCGCAGCGCAGTGCGACTACCCGTTGCACCTTGGAGTCACCGAGGCCGGCCCGGCATTTCAGGGCACCATCAAGTCGGCCACCGCATTCGGGGCGCTGCTGAGCCAGGGCATCGGGGACACCATCCGGGTCTCGCTATCCGCGCCTCCGGTCGAGGAGGTCAAGGTCGGCCTGCAGATCCTGGAGTCGTTGAACCTGCGGACCCGCCGGCTGGAGATCGTGTCCTGCCCCTCGTGCGGGCGAGCCCAGGTTGATGTCTACAAGCTCGCCGACGAGGTCACCGCGGGCTTGGAGGGGATGGAAGTGCCGCTGCGGGTGGCTGTAATGGGCTGCGTGGTCAACGGGCCTGGCGAAGCGCGCGAGGCCGACCTCGGGGTCGCCTCGGGCAACGGCAAGGGCCAGATCTTCGTTCGCGGCGAGGTGATCAAGACCGTGCCCGAGGCGCAGATCGTCGAGACGCTCATCGAGGAGGCGCAGCGCCTGGCTGAAGAGTCGTGAGTGGCGCTGTGCTGCTGTTCTGGCACCCTAGGTGGCGTGCTGAAGCTCGCGAGCGCGCGCCTGTTGGACGACCACGACGCGCGCGGCGTCCGCGCAGCTCTGGCCATCGATCCGGTGATGTCGTGCATGGTGGCTGCTCGGATCGAGAGCGGTGGGCTGGATCCGTGGCGGCTCGGCGGGGAATTGTGGGGCTTTAGCCACAGGCCCGACGGTGCGCTGGACGGGCTGTGCTTCTCCGGGCCCAATCTGGTCCCGCTTCGCGGGGGGTCTTCGGCGATCCGGGCCTTCGCCGACCGCGCGGCTGGGCAGCCCCGGTCCTGTTCATCGATGGTAGGACCAGCCGATCAGGTGCTCCAGCTGTGGTCGAAGCTGCAGGAAACCTGGGGGCCGGCCCGCGAGGAGCGTCCAGACCAGCCGCTGATGGTGCTCGACAAGCAACCGCTGGTGCCTGGAGACCCACTGGTACGGCCGGTGCGATCCGACGAGATTGACCGCTACCTGCCGGCCGCGGTGGCGATGTTCACCGAGGAGGTGGGCGTCGATCCACGGCTGCCCGACGGTGGTGCCGGTTACCGGGCCCGAGTCGCCGAGCTGATCGCAGCAGGCCGGGCGTTCGCCCGGTTCGAAGGTGGTGAGGTGGTGTTCAAGGCCGAGATTGGGGTGATGTCGTCCACCGTGGGCCAGCTCCAGGGAGTGTGGGTGCACCCGAACAGGCGTGGGCAGAACCTGGCGGCGGGCGCGACCGCGGCTGTGGTGGCGCGGTTGCAGCGGATGGGTCGGGTCGCCAGCCTTTACGTCAACGCCTACAATCAGCCGGCCAGGGCCACCTACCGAAAGATCGGTTTCACCCAGGTGGGCTGTTTTGCGACCGTGCTGTTCTGAACGGTCACGGGGGATACTCGCCCCCGTGCGCCGACGACTCTCCCTGCTGCTGGCGGCTTGCCTGCCGGTGGCTCTGACGGCGGTCCTGATGGCGGGCTGCGGTGTCTTCGGGTCCGATCCGAATGACGCGGCGGCTGCGTTCCTGGCCGCCGTGAGCCGCGGCGACGATGCCGCGGCCGGGCAGCTCACCGACGACCCGGTCGCCGCCACCGCGTTGCTCGGGCAGGTTCGCGATGAACTGAAGCCGCAGCGTGTGCAGCTCACCCTGGGCCAGACCCGTTCTGGCGACAACACCGCTTCGGCGTCCTTCTCCGCCGTCTGGGATTTAGGTCAAGGCCGGCGGTGGAGTTACCCCGGCAGCTTCGATCTGGTCCCCGCGGACACCGCTGAGGGTTGGTTGGTCCGGTGGAGTCCTGCGGCGTTGCATCCGCGGCTCGCCGCGCAGCAACGGGTGCAGCTGCGCGAGGTGCCGGCTGAGCCGGTCTCGGTGGTCGATCGGATCGGGACACCGCTGCTCACCACGCAGACCGTGGTCACGGTCGCGCTGGACCGCAGCAAAACCTCGGATCTGCCTGGGGTGGCTACTCGACTGGCGGATGCCCTGGCGCGGATCGATCCTGAGATCACCGAAGAGTCGATCATTGCGGGAGTCAACGCGGCTCCGCCAGGGCAGCGGGGCGCCGTGGCGGTGCTTCGTGAGCAGGACTACGAATCAGTGCGGGACCAGATTTACGAGCTACCGGGGGTGACCTTCCCGACCCAGCAGCGACTGCTCGGACCGGACCGGGACTTCGCCTCTCAGCTGGTGCCGGGCATCCGCACGGCGGTGGAAGAACAGCTCGCGGCAGCCGCCGGGTGGCGCATCGTCACGGTGACGACGATGGGCCAGGAAGTTGAAACACTGGCTGCGCAGCAGCCACGTCCGGTGCCGACTGTGACCACCACCGTTGATCGCGGCGTGCAAGGCGCCGGAGAGCGAGCTGTCGACGCAGAGCCCAACCCGGCGATGATCGTCGCGATCCAGCCCTCCACCGGGGAGATTCTCGCAGTAGCACAGAACAGCGCGGCCGACGCGCAAGGCGCGCTCGCACTGACCGGGCGTTATCCGCCGGGCTCCACATTCAAGATCGTCACGGCGTCTGCGGCGCTGCAGTCCCGTGCAGTCACGCTGGAGTCGCCGGTGGCTTGTCCGGCGACCACCACCATCGGGGACCGCAGCGTGCCGAACGATCAGCTCTTCGACCTGGGTACGGTACCGCTACGCACGGCCTTCGCCCGCTCCTGCAACACCACGTTCGCGCAGCTGAGTGCCCGCCTCGGAGCCGGCGCACTCACCGACGCGGCGCACCAGATGGGCATCGGGATCGACTACGACGTCCCCGGCGTCACGACCGTCACCGGGCAGGCTCCCCCCTCGGAGTCGACGGTGCGGCGCGCGGAGAACGGGTTCGGTCAGGGCAGGGTGCTCGCCAGCCCGTTCGGCATGGCGTTGGTGGCCTCGACCGTGGCGGCCGGCGGGCGGCTACCCACCCCGGTACTGATCAGGGGAATGCCGGCTCGGACGGTGATCGAACCCGCGGGTCCGGTGCCGCGCGAGGTCGCCGACGCGCTACGGGTGATGATGCGCGAGGCCGTCACTCGGGGCACCGCAAAGACCTTGGCGGGTCAGGGCCAATTGTACGGCAAGACCGGGACCGCGGAGTACAGCCCGACCGCCGCGCACGGCTGGTTCGTGGGCTTCCGCGGTGACCTGGCATTCGCGACGCTGGTCGTCGACGCCGGCTCCTCCGGTCCCGCCCTGGACGTCTCCGAGCGCTTCCTGTCAACCCTGGGCGCCGCGTAACGCGGCCTGGGTTGCCTAGAGTGTGGGTATGCCCGTGAGAACCCCGCTGTGCCCCGGCCGGCAGACACCGATGCGTTCCGTCCCCGCGCAGATCCTGCGGCCGGAGTACGTCGGAAAGGTCGCGCCCACCCCCAGCACCGACCCGTGGACGCAGCCGACCGAGGTCATCGAGGCGATGCAAGTGGCGGGAAAGATCGCCGCGCAGGCGCTCGCCGAGGGCGGTCGGGCCGTCGCGCCCGGCGTCACCACCGACGACGTCGACCGGGTGGTGCACGAATTCCTGCTCGACCACGGCGCCTACCCCTCGACACTGGGGTACAAGGGCTTCCCCAAGTCGTGCTGCACCTCGCTAAATGAGGTGATCTGCCACGGCATTCCGGACTCGACCGTGATCGAGGACGGCGACATCGTCAACATCGACGTCACCGCCTTCATCGGCGGCGTGCACGGTGATACCAACGCGACCTTCCTCGCCGGTGATGTTTCCGATGAGGACCGGTTGCTCGTCGAGCGCACCCACGAGGCGATGATGCGCGGGATCCGTGCGGTGCGGCCCGGCCGGCAGCTCAACGTGGTCGGCCGGGTGATCGAGGCCTACGCCAATCGCTTCGGGTATGGCGTGGTCCGTGACTTCACCGGTCACGGCATCGGTCGCTCATTCCACGGCGGTCTGGTCGTGCTGCATTACGACGAACCTGCAGTGGACACCGTCTTGGAACCGGGAATGACCTTCACCATCGAGCCGATGATCACCCTGGGCGTGATCGACTACGATCTGTGGTCCGACGGGTGGACGGTGACCACTAAGGACAAGCAGCGCACGGCACAGTTCGAGCACACCCTGGTGGTCACCACGGACGGCGCGGACATCCTGACCCTGCCGTGATCTTCCGCCAGTCCAGGAGGTGACTGTGACAAGGAGACTCTGTGGGCAAGGTCTACCAGCGCATCGATCTTCGGCTCGCGGGGTGGATCGAGGCTCAGCCGGTGTTCTTCGTGGCCACCGCGCCGTTGGCGGCCGATGGGCTGATAAACCTTTCGCCCAGGGCATCGGCGGTACGTTTCGGGTGCTCGACGAGCACACCTTCAGCTTTGCCGATCTCACCGGCAGCGGGATCGAGACGGTGGCGCACCTGCGCGAGAACGGTCGCATCTGCTTGATGTTCTGTGCCTTCCACGGTCCCCCGAAGATTCTCCGGCTGCACGGCACCGGCAGTGTGCTGCTGCGTGACGAACCTGGATTCGACGCTGCGCTGGAGCCCTTCGTCGCTGCCGTTGAGGTCGGTACCCGAGAGCCGGCGACCAGGGCCGTGGTGCGGGTGGACGTGCACCGGATCAGCGACTCCTGCGGGTACGGCGTTCCGCTGATGGACCTGCGTGCCGAGCGCGATGTGCTCGACTCCTGGTCGGACAACAAGGGGCCTGACGGTCTGGCCCGCTGGCACGCCAAGCGCACGCGGTCAGCCTTGACGGCCTGCCCGGTATGAGCTGACGGTGCGCGGAGCGCTGCTCGTGGCCGGCACCACGTCGGACGCGGGTAAGAGCGTGCTGGTGGCCGGGATCTGCCGGTGGCTGGCCCGGCGCGGGGTGTCGGTGGCGCCGTTCAAGGCACAGAACATGTCCAACAACTCGGTGGTGACCCCCGATGGTGGGGAGATCGGCCGGGCCCAGGCGGTGCAGGCCGCGGCGTGCGGTATCCAGCCCAGCGTGCGCCTGAACCCAGTGCTGCTCAAACCGGGCAGCGACCGGTGCGCCCAGGTGGTGGTGCTCGGGCAGGCCAACGGCACAGTGTCTGCTGCGTCCTACCGGCAGCGCAAGGCCGAGCTTCTCGATGTCGTTGTCGGTGCGCTGTCCGCGTTGCGGGCCGAGCACGATGTGGTGATCTGCGAGGGAGCCGGATCGCCCACCGAGATCAATCTCCGAGATACCGACATCGCCAACATGGGCCTGGCACGCGCCGCCAAGCTACCGGTGTTGGTCGTTGGGGACATCGACCGCGGCGGCGTGCTCGCGCATCTGTTCGGCACCCTGGCCCTGCTGGCCCCGGCGGACCAGGCGCTGGTAGCCGGATTCGTGATCAACAAGTTCCGCGGTGATCCCGGCTTGCTCGCACCAGGACTGGAGCAGTTACGGGTACTGACCGGCCGGCGCAGTTACGGCGTGCTGCCGTTTCACGATGCCTTGTGGCTGGATGCTGAGGACTCCCTGGCGCACACCGCCGACGGGGCGGTGGGGCGGTGCGCACCGCCGCATGGTTCGCAGTGGCTGCGGGTCGCCGTGGTGCGGCTGCCGCGGATCTCCAATGGCACCGACGTCGACGCGTTGGCCTGCGAATCCGGTGTGGCGGTCCGCTACATCACCGAGCCCTCCCGGCTGGCCGATGCCGACCTGGTGGTGCTGCCCGGCTCCAAGTCCACCGTCGCGGACCTTTCCTGGTTGCGCCGGACTGGGCTGGCCGAAGCGGTGGTCGCGCACGCCGCCGCGGGGCGACCGGTGTTCGGCATCTGCGGCGGCTACCAGATGCTAGGGCGCATCATCGTCGATGACGTCGAGTCGGGTGCCGGGGTAGTGCCCGGGCTCGGACTACTCGACCTTGAGGTGGTCTTCGACCACGCCAAACACCTGGCCCGCCCGTCCGGGACCGCGCTGGGCGAGCCGGTGACCGGCTACGAGATCCATCACGGCCGGGTGGCGCACCGTGGTGATGTCCCGCTGGTGACTGGGATTGAGGACGGTTCTGATGGCGGCCACGTGCTGGGTAGCCACTGGCACGGGCTCTTCGAGAATGACGCCTTCCGTCGCGCCCTGCTGCGCCGAGTGGCCTGCCTCACTGACCGCCCTGGTTTCCGGCCGGCACCCGACACCAGCTTCACCGCTGTGCGAGCCGCCCAACTGGACCTGCTCGGGGATCTCGTCGAGGCTCATCTGGATACCGCCGCTATGGCCGAGCTGATCGAGCATGGTGCGCCGTCCGGCCTGCCCTTCATCCCTCCAGGCGCCGGTAATCCGTAACCGACGAGTTGGTCTGACTAGACTTGGACAGATACGCTGTGCTGGTGGAAAGGCAAGTGAATGTGTACGAGGCCAAAACCCACCTCTCCAAGCTGCTGGAGCAGGTCGAGGCCGGAGATGAGATCGTCATCGCCCGCCACGGCAAGCCGATCGCCCGGTTGGTGCCGCTACAACGCACTGTGATACCGCGTCAACTGGGTTCGCTGAGGGGGAAGATCTGGATGTCGCCGGACTTCGACGAACCGGATCACGAACTGATCGATCTCATGGAGAACGGGCCGATCTTCCCCGACGAGGCCGACCGACTGTGAGACTGCTGCTTGATAGCCAGGTCGTGCTCTGGTCATTGGAAAGCCCCGAACGGTTGGCTACGGAGGCCGTCGCTGCGATCACGGATCCCGCGAACTCAGTTGACGTCTCGGTGGCCTCGTTGTGGGAACTTGCGATCAAGCAGTCGATCGGCAAACTCAAGGTGGACGGAGACCTGCGCGAGCATCTGACACTGCAGTCCTTCTCCGAACTGCCTGTGCTCGGCGAGCACACGGTAGCCGTGCGGGACTTACCGCTACACCATCGCGATCCGTTCGATCGGCTGTTGATCGCCCAAGCGATGTGCGAGGGGCTCACAGTCGTCACGAGTGATCGTGCATTCGCCGCATACGACGTGCCGATCTTGCCCGCCTGACTCGGGAACCGGATGCCGCGCCTGGGTGTCTGATTCATCACCTAAGCCCGTTCGACCGCCGGAGATCATCATGCGCACGATCATCACGCGGCTCCTGACCACCCTGGCCCTCAGCGCGACGGTGGTCACCGCAGGCGCCATCCCGGCGCAATCGGCGCAGCCACCGGCCCCGGAGATTCCGGTGCTCACCGGTATCCGGACCGCGACGCACCCGACATTCGACCGGATCGTGCTGGACTTCTCCGGTCCGCGGCCGCAAGTCAGTTTCCGATTCGTCGACGAGCTGGTTCGGGACGGCTCCGGCGAGACCGAGGAGCTGCCCGGTGCTGCGTTCGCCGAAGTCCGGATGACGCCGGCACAGGCCCACGACGACGCCGGCAACTCCAGTTATCCCGGGCCGCGCAAGTTCCGCACCGCAAACCTGAACAACGTGACAGCGATAGCGATCACCGGTGACTACGAGGCGTACCTGTCGGTTGGGGTCGGGATGCGCAAGCAAACCTGGGTCAAGGCCTTCACACTGGACGCGCCGACCCGTGTGGTGATCGACGTCGACCGCTAGCTCGTAAGCTCGCAGGTGTGCAGATCTTGCTGCTGTCCACCGCTGACACCGATCTGCTTGCCGCCCGGGCTTGCGGTGCCGGTTACCGGGTCGCCAACCCGGCCCGCACCGAGCCGACCGAACTACCGGCGCTGCTCGACGGGATCGACGTCGTAGTACTCCGGTTGCTCGGCGGGCGGCGGGCCTGGGAATCCGGGCTCCAGGCGCTGCTGCAGGCTCGGCTGCCGACGGTCTGCCTGGGCGGCGAGGCAACCCCGGACGCGGAGCTGATGGCGGCGTCCACGGTCCCGGCAGGGGTGGCGGCGGAGGCGCTGCGCTACCTGGTGGCCGGCGGGCCCGCGAACCTGGTCGAGCTGGCCCGGTTCCTGTCCGACACGGTGCTGTTCACCGGGGAGGGTTTCCAGCCGCCGGCTGCCACCCCGGAGTACGGCATGCACGACGCGCGCGAGCCGAGTCCGGGCCGCCCGACCGTCGGCATCGTGTTCTACCGGGCGCACGCGTTGGCTGCGAACACCGGTTTTGTCGACGTGCTGGCCGACGCCGTCCGCGCCGCGGGGGGAAACGCCCTGCCAGTGTTCTGCGGCTCGCTGCGTGGGCTGGGTGATACCCAGGCGCACGGGTTGCGCGTGCTGCTGGGCCGCTGCGACGCGGTGGTGACCACGGTGCTCGCGGCGGGCGGTAGCGCCGGGGCCGAGCAGGAGTCCTGGGACGCGGGTGCGTTGGCCGCGTTGGACGTCCCCGTGGTCCAAGGACTGTGCCTGACCACGTCCCGGGCGACATGGCAGGCCAGCGACGCGGCGCTGTCCCCGATGGACGCCGCCATGCAGGTCGCCATCCCGGAGTTCGACGGTCGCCTGGTGTCGGTGCCGTTCTCCTTCAAGGAGCCCGGCCAAGACGGGATCCCGGTCTACGTCGCCGACCCGGAGCGGGCCGCCCGGGTGGCTGGTACCGCCGTCGCGCTGGCCCGGCTGCGGCAGGTCCCTGCGCCTGGCAAGCGCCTCGCGATCGCGCTGTCGGCTTACCCGACCAAGCATTCCCGGATCGGCAACGCTGTCGGGCTGGACACTCCGGCGTCGGCGGTGGTGCTGTTGCGTGCGCTCGCCGCAGCGGGCTACGACCTCGGCGGCCTGGATGTCGCCGGACTGGACGGTGACACGCTGATCCATCGGTTGATCGCCGCGGGTGGGCACGATGTCGAGTGGCTCACCGAGGAGCAGATGGCCAGCTCAGCCATCCGGGTGCCAGTCGCGCAGTACGCCCAGTGGTTCACCCAGCTGCCTGCGACGCTGCGTGAGTCCGTCGTGGCGGCCTGGGGCCAACCTCCGGGACAGCTGTACGTGTCCGGGGGTGCGATCTACGTCGGTTCGCTGCGGTTCGGCAATGTGGTGCTGCTCATCCAGCCGCCGCGCGGGTTCGGCGAGAATCCGGT
>JBOHGX010000120.1:0-1524 GCA_050700255.1 Pseudonocardiaceae bacterium | reverse complement strand
GGTCTGCCTGATCCCGACGACCATCGGTGCCCTGCTATCGGCCATCGGTATCGCCGGGATGGACCGCCTGATCCAGCGCAACGTGCTGGCCACCTCGGGCCGCGCGGTGGAGGCCGCGGGGGACGTGAGCACGCTGCTGCTGGACAAGACCGGCACCATCACCTTCGGCAACCGGCGGGCCACCGAGCTGATCCCGGTCGGTGGTGCGCTGCTGGTCCAGCTGGCCGCCGCCGCGCGGCTGTCCAGCCTCGCCGACGGCACTCCTGAGGGCCGCAGCATCATCGAGCTGTGCGCGGCGGAGCACCACCTGCCAGTGGAGCCTGATGAGGTTGAGCGGGCCGCGGAATTCATCCCGTTCAGCGCGCAGACCCGGATGTCCGGCATCGACATCGGCTTGGACAGGCAGGTTCGCAAGGGTGCCAGCGGGGCCGTCGCAGCCTGGGTGCGTTCACACGGGGGCACTGTGCCCCCCGACGTGGACCGGATCACCGAGGAAGTCTCCGAGGGCGGGGCCACCCCGCTGGTTTGCGCGGAGCTGGTCGCCGGCCGCGCCAGGGTGCTCGGCGTGATCCGGCTGTCCGACGTGGTCAAGCCCGGCATGATCGAGCGGTTCGACGAGCTGCGGGCGATGGGCATCAAGACCGTCATGATCACCGGTGACAACCCGCTGACCGCGCGGGCGATTGCGGCGCAGGCGGGGGTGGACGACTTCCTCGCCGAGGCCACCCCCGAGGACAAGATGGCGCTGATCCGGCGCGAGCAGGAGGGCGGCCGGCTGGTCGCGATGACCGGCGACGGCACCAACGACGCGCCGGCGCTGGCCCAGGCCGACGTGGGGATGACGATGAACACCGGGACGGCCGCGGCCAAGGAGGCCGGCAACATGGTCGACCTGGACTCCAACCCGACCAAGCTCATCGACGTGGTGGAGATCGGCAAGCAGCTGCTCATCACTCGGGGCGCGCTGACCACGTTCTCCATCGCCAACGACCTGGCGAAGTACTTCGCGATCATCCCCGCGATGTTCGCCGGGATCTACCCGCAGACCGACCGGCTCAACGTGATGCAGCTGTCCTCGCCGAGCTCGGCGATCCTGTCCGCGGTGGTGTTCAACGCGCTGATCATCGTCGGGCTGATCCCGCTGGCGCTGCGCGGGGTGCGCTACCGGCCGTCGTCGGCGGTGTCGCTGCTGCGGCGCAACCTGCTGCTCTACGGCATCGGGGGCATCATCACCCCGTTCATCGGGATCTTCCTGATCGATCTGCTCGTCCGTCTCATCCCGGGGATCTGATGCTGACCACGTTGCTCCGCCAGTCCGCGGCGGGTCTGCGGGTGCTGCTGGTGATGACCGTCCTGCTCGGCCTGGCGTACCCGTTCGCGATCTACGGCGTGTCCCGGATCCCTGGCCTGCACGCCAAGGCCGAGGGGTCGCTGGTCGAGGTTGACGGCCGCGTGGTGGGCTCGGAGCTGATCGCGGGATGGGCTACCGCTTCGAGTCGTAGGCTCTTCAAGTACTGCCAACCC
>JBOHGX010000119.1:0-10450 GCA_050700255.1 Pseudonocardiaceae bacterium | reverse complement strand
GCGCCACCGCCAGCGCAGCGGCCACCGTCGTCTTGCCGGTGCCGCCCTTGCCGGTCACGACATGCAAGCGGGCCCGGGCGAGCTCGCCAGGCCATCCGGGTGACATCACGATCGTGAGCCTAGGCATCGGGGCACTGACGAGCACGCGCTAGCGTGCTTCCCCATGGCAACCTGGGAGTACGCGACTGTGCCGCTGTTGACGCATGCCACCAAGCAGATCCTCGACCAATGGGGCGCGGATGGCTGGGAGCTGGTCACTGTGATGCCCGGCCCGACCGGCGAGCAGCTGGTGGCCTACCTCAAACGCCCGAAGTGAGCTGGCTACGCCGGCTCAACGAACTCGGGTTGGCGTTGCCGCCGGTGCCCACACCAGCCGGGGTGTACCTGCCCGCAGTGCGGAGTGGATCGCTGGTGTTCACCGCCGGACAGATCCCGCTGGTCGATGGCGCGATGGTTGCCACCGGCAAGCTCGGCGCCGAGATCGACACCGAGCGCGGTAAGCAGCTGGCGCGCACCTGCGTGCTCAACGCGCTGGCCGCGGTGGACGGCCTGGTCGGACTCGACGTGGTGGTCCGGGTTGTCAAGCTAGTGGGGTTCGTGGCCTCCGCGCCCGGCTTCACCGCCCAACCTGCCGTGGTCAACGGTGCCTCCGAGCTGCTCGGTGAGGTGTTCGGCGCGGCGGGGACACATGCCCGGTCCGCGGTGGGGGCCGCTGAGCTGCCGCTGGGCGCTCCGGTTGAGGTCGAGCTGGTCGTCGAGGTCTCCTGAGCTGCGGCGGCTACACCGACACGATCTCGAGGTGGTGCTCCAAGCCCTTGAGATCCTCCGCATTGCGGGTGTACAGCCGAGCATCGTGGACGTGCGCGGCGGCCGCGATGAGCAGGTCCATGACACGGGAGCGGGGTTGGCGGCCACACTGGGCCACCGCTGATGCGAGCATGCCGTAGCTCGCCGCCACCGCGTCGTCGACGGGTAATGCCTCGAAGCGGTGCTGCAGCACAGCGAGCCGCCGGAGGCGTTCAGCGCGGGTCGCCGAGTTGGTCGTAACCAGAACACCGAAGTGCAGCTCGGCGAGCGTAACGGCGCTGATCGCCAGCTCGCCGTCGAGCTCCGGTACGTCCTGCGCAATCACCACGCTGGTGTCCAGCACACCACGCATCAATGGGTCCAGGGGTTCACGGGCGTGTGGTCGACCAGCGCACGGTCGTGCTCCCACTGCGGGTCGTCCGGTCCGGAGAACAGTTCCGCGATATCCTCATAGCGACGCCAGGACCGCGCAGCGGCGCTCCTGAGCACTGCGGCAGGCCGCCCGCTCACCGTAATCGTGACCGTTGCCCCCGCCTCCACGCGACGCACGATCTCGCTCGCGTTTTGCCGCAGCTCTCTGAGGCCGACGGACTCCATGCCCACAGGATAGCACAGGTGCTACATTCGTTCGCCAAGGCTCCGGTAAGGATCGGCCGTCAACGGGCTCGACGGGCCAGCCGGTCGGGTTCCAGGATGAGCACGCTCTTTCCTTCCAGGCGCAACCAGCCCCGGTGGGCGAAATCGGCGAGTGCCTTGTTCACCGTCTCCCGGGAGGCGCCCACCAGCTGGGCGATCTCCTCCTGGGTGAGATCATGGGTCACTCTGAGCATGCCGGCCTCCTGGATGCCGAAGCGCTGCGCGAGCTGAAGCAGGGCCTTGGCGACCCGTCCCGGCACGTCGGTGAAGATCAGGTCGGCGAGCATGTTATTGGTCCGGCGCAGCCGCCGCGCTATCACGCGCAGCAGTTGTTCGGCGATCTCCGGCCGCTTATTGATCCAGTCCCGCAACGCGACACGGTCCATGCTGACTGCGCTGACCTCGGTCACCGTGGTCGCCGTCGAGGTCCGTGGTCCCGGGTCGAAGATCGACAGCTCCCCGAACATGTCCGAAGGCCCGAACACCGCAAGCAGGTTCTCCCGGCCGTCGGCCGACTTCCGTCCGATCTTGACTTTGCCCGAGAGCACGATGTACAGGCGGTCACCCGGCTCGCCTTCGGCAAAGATGACGTGGGCGCGAGGGAAGTTGACCGGCTCCAGTGTGGCGCTGAGAGCCTGAACCGCCGAGGGATCGACACCCTGGAAAATGCCGGCCCTGATCAGAGGGTCGTTCACCGCGGTCCTCCAGTTGCCCCGGCGGAACCGGCCCCTCCGTCAGGGGACCTACCGGGCGCCGCCGATCACTCGGTTGGATTCTAGGACCGTTGCCGAGGACGGCGTGACCTGATCAGGGCGACGCGGCGTAGCCGGCGGCGCTGGAACAGTTCCAAGGCGCGGCCGATCCCGCTACGGAACAGTGCTCGCACCTCGTCGGCCCTGGCGGTCTGCAGGAATTCCTCGACCTCTTTTTCCTGCACCGCGACGTTGTCGTGCATGGCAACGTCGCGCAGGCGAGTCTCCAGACGCTCCATTGCGAGCGCGAAGAACATGATCAGTGGCGGGATGGCGGCAACGAACCAGATGGTCATGGTGCGGGTGATCCTGCCGTATCACTCCAACGGGTTGGGCGTGGGGTGGCCTTCCCGGCGTGTCGACCCCTTCACCGCCCGTCACGCTGCCCGGCCCGTGCGACCGGGTCCGCGCCCACCTCCGTAGGCTGTGGGGGTGCCAGCCCGATCCCGTCGGTCCATCGATGGAGAGAGCCGTCTCGCACTGGTTCGGCGAGCCCGCCGGATGAACCGGGTACTGGCCACCGCCTACCCGGACGCGCACTGCGAGCTGGACTTCTCCACGCCGCTTCAGCTGGCGGTCGCCACCATCCTGTCTGCGCAAACCACTGACAAGCGGGTCAACGAGACCACGCCAGAGTTGTTCCGCCGGTATCACAGCGCCGCCGACTACGCGGCTGCCGATCGGGACGAGTTGGAGGAGCTGATCCGGCCCACCGGGTTCTACCGGAACAAGACGACATCGCTGATCGGGCTCGGCACCGCGCTGGTGGAGCGCTTCGACGGCGAGCTGCCCAGCCGCCTGGCTGACCTGGTCACGCTCCCGGGAATCGGGCGCAAGACCGCCAACGTGATCCTGGGTAACGCCTTCGGAGTGCCCGGTATCACAGTGGACACCCACGTCGGACGGCTGGTGCGCCGATGGGGATGGACCCAGCACGAGGATCCGGTGAAGATCGAGCAGGCGATCGCCGACCTGGTTTCCAAGCGGGACTGGACGATGCTGTCCCACCGCGTGATCTTTCACGGGCGCCGGGTTTGCCATTCCCGCCGCCCGGCATGCGGGGTGTGCCCGCTGGCCGGCGACTGCCCGTCCTACGGCTGCGGACCCACCGAACCCGGGATCGCCGCTGCGCTGCTGCGCGGGCCTGAGACGCCCCATCTGCTGGCGATGGCCGGGCTGCCCACCGATCTGGCGGGTTCGAGCGCTGCGGGCAGAGAGGTGGCCACGGGGATAGCCAGAGAGGTGGCCACGGGGATAGCCACTGTCGCGGCTCCCGGGGCGGTGCGGTGAAGCCTGCGGTTCGCTGGGTGTTGGTGGCGCCATTACTGGCGTTCGCAGTCGTCGTGGCGTTGTGGCCGCATGCGGACTCCACATCCGATATCTCGGCCGGTGCCGCGCAGCCTGCCGGCGCGCCGGTCAACCTCGACGCGCTTCGAGCCCGGGCGGCTCTGCAACCCTGCCCTGACGCGACGTCGAATGCCATCCCGGTCCGCGGGGTGCTGTCCGGGATCGAGTTGCCCTGCCTTGGGCAGCCGGGGACGGTCGACCTCGGGGCGGCGCTGGCCGGGCGGCCGGCGTTGCTCAACCTGTGGGGACCGCTGTGCCAGCCATGCGCCCAGGAGCTGCCCGCACTGGCCGCTTACGCCGCCCGGACAGACGCGGTGCAGGTGCTCGGCGTGGAGGTGCAGCGGCTGCCTGAAGGGGCGCTGGAGATGCTCACCGCCCTGAACGTGCATTACCCCTCGGTCAGCGATCCCGATGGCAGGCTGCGCGCCGCGCTGGGTGCCCCTCCGGTATTGCCGCTGAGCTTCGTGGTGTCCGCCGACGGCCGGGTCAACCAGGTCAACCCGCCCGAGGTGCTGCGCAGCCCGGAGCAGGTGCGCGCGGTGGTACAGCGTTACCTCGACCCTGGCAGCCAAGGCCCCGGCAGCCAAGGCCCTGGCAGCCAAGGCACAGTGGGATGAGCACGGAGCCGCCGATGGTGACGGCTGGGCCGCTGGTCGACCCCGCCTCGGTGCCGGGATGGCTGGGCCTGTTGGTACGTCGCACCGCAGAGCTTGGTCCCGCCGATTTCGGGTACATTCCCGCCCCAAGACAAGCCCCGCTGGAGGCGGGCCGGGCGGCGGCGGTGCTGGTGCTTTTCGCCGAAGACTCGTGCACCGGTGAGCCCGATGTGCTGCTTGAGTTACGTTCCGACCAGCTGTCCTCGCATGCCGGCCAGGTCTGCTTCCCCGGTGGAGCCGTGGACGACGCCGACGACGGACCGGTTGCGACGGCGCTGCGGGAAGCCTCCGAGGAGGTCGGGGTTCGTGCCGCAGACGTGCGGCCGGTTGCCGTGATGCCGCAGCTGTACCTGCCGCCGTCGGATTTCGTCGTCACGCCGGTGCTAGGTCATTGGGAACGGCCCGGGCCGGTCGCGCCGGTGGATCACAGGGAGACGGCTGCGGTCGCCCGGGTGCTGCTGCGAGTGCTCGCCGACCCGGTGAACCGGTTGACTGTGCGCGGGCCCAACGGGTACCGGCACCCCGCCTTCGTCCTTCCTGGGATGCTCGTCTGGGGGTTCACCGGTGGATTGCTGGCCGCACTGCTGGCGATGGGCGGGTGGGAACGGCCCTGGGAGCGGGCCACCGAGTACGGCCTGGACGTCGCGTGGCGGTTGGCCGAGCGGACTGAGGTGATCCGGTGAACTGGGTGGATGTGCTGGTGCTGGTGCTCGCCCTGCTCGCCGGCGTCTCCGGCGCTCGGCAGGGGATGGTCACCGCGGCAGCGTCCTTCGTCGGTGTGCTGGCTGGTGCGGTGATCGGAGTGCGGATCGCGCCCTCGTTGATCGCGGGGTTCGAGAGCCCGGAAGTCCGAGTCGCGGTCGGAGTGTCGATCGTGATCGTGCTCGTCGCACTGGGCGAGACGTTGGGGGTGTGGCTGGGCCGGGCGGTGCACGGCCGGATCGATGCTGAGGCGCTGCGCCAGGTGGACAGCTTCATGGGAGCCGGGGTGCAGGGTGCTGCGGCTCTCGTGGTGGCCTGGCTGGTCGCTCTGCCGCTTACCGAGTCGTCCGCCTATACCGGGCTGACCAGCGCGGTGCGGGATTCGTCGGTGCTGCGGGTCACCGACACGATGATGCCCGACGTGCTGCGTGAGCTGCCGGCCGAACTGACCAAGCTGCTGGACGTCTCGGGCTTCCCCGACGTGCTGGCCCCCTTCTCCCCCACCCCGATCACCGATGTCGGTCCGGCCGATCCGGTCCTGCTCAACAGCCCGGTGGTGCGGGAGGCTCGCGCCAGCGTGCTGAAAGTCCGGGCCCGGGCAGCATCCTGCTCCCGGGCGCTGGAGGGCACCGGGTTCGTGATCGCCCCGCAGCGGGTGATCACCAACGCGCACGTGGTCGCCGGTACCGAGCGGGTGGCAGTGGAAACTTCACGGGGCCCGCTGGACGCCACGGTGGTCAGCTACGACCCGAATACCGACGTCGCGGTGCTGAAGGTGCCTCAGCTGAGGGCGCCGGTGCTGCAGCTGTCCCCGGCGCCGGCCGCCACCGGCTCGGATGCGCTGGTGCTCGGCTACCCGCTGGATGGGCCGTACACGGCGTCGGCTGCTCGGGTGCGCGACCGCATCCGCTTGCGTGGCCCGGACATCTACAACGGGGCGACCGTGGTTCGCAACGTCTACACCGTCCGCGCCGTGGTGCGCAGCGGTAACTCCGGTGGCCCGCTGCTCGACGGTTCCGGTCAGGTGCTCGGCTTGGTGTTCGGGGCAGCGGTCGACAACGACGAGACCGGGTTCGTGCTGACCGAAGAGGAGATCGCCGACGACATCGCTGCGGCACCGAGCCAAACCGACAAGATTCCTACCGGCGTCTGCGCCGCGTGAGCTCACGCATTCCGCAGGAATTCGGCAATGAACGTGGCAGTGTGTTCGGGCGCTTCCTGCTGCATGAAGTGGCCGACGTCGGGCAGTACCTCATAGCGATAGTTACTGCCTGCCCACTGGCTTGAGCGCCGCGCCGTCGGCTCCAGCACGTACGGGTCGTCGGCGCCGTGCAGCTGGAGCACCGGAACTCGGGCCGGCCGGTTCACCGCACGGGACAACCGGTGGCCGTCGAACCGGAACTGGGAGCGCCCGACCCACCGGTAGTACTCCAGTGCGCAGTGCGCCGTACCGGGGATCAGCATGGCCTCGCGATAGCGCTGGGCCGCGATGGCGAACTCGCTCGACGCGCACCACCGCGGGCTCGCTCCGCGGCGCAGGATCCGCTCCACCAGCGCCGCACGGTCGCGCATGAGGTTGCGCTCGGGCAGCCACGGCACTTGGAAGCCGGCCAGGTAGCGCGAGGCGCAGCGTTGCGCCGGATCGCGCAGCAGTGCTTCTCGCATCGCGAGCGGGTGTGGGGCGGACAGCACCGTGACCGAACGTACCGACCTGGGGTGCAACGCGGCCGTGCACCAACCGAGGATTCCGCCCCAGTCATGCCCTACCAGATCGGCTTGGCGCTCACCGAGCGCCCGGACCAACCCCGCCACGTCACCGGACAGCGTCCACAGGTCATAGCCGCGGGGTGGTTTGTCGGAGTCGCCGTAGCCGCGCAGGTCCACGGCAACGGCGCGGCGACCCGCTGCGGCCAGTACCGGGAGTTGGTGGCGCCAGGACCACCAGAACTCCGGAAAGCCGTGCAGCAACAGCACCAGCGGGCCGGTCCCGACCTCGGCCACATGCAACCGGATCCCGTTGGCGGATATCTCCCGGTGCGTCCAGCGCCCAGGAATCCGGACCGAGCTGGAATCCGGCGGACAGCTCACTCCCGGGGTTGATTGGCGCTGTGCTGGTCGACATCATTCTGGCGGGTACGTCGGCGAGTCAGCGCCGCCCCGGTGTCGCGGACGGTGCTGATCGTGCGTTCCGGCTTCCGGATGCTGCGTACTCGGCGCCATCCCACCAGCGCGAATCCCGCGGCGGCGACCACCATCAGGCCGAAAATGCTGCTGAACGCGGCCCACTGCGGCAGCCAGATGGCCAGCACCTGGGCCAGCGCGATGAACAGGAAGAACAGGCTGAAGATCAGGATCGTCACGGCGATGACGAAGAAGATGCTGCCCTTGACACCCTTGCGAACCTCGGCTGTCACCTCCGCCTTGGCCAGCTCCACTTCCGAGCGGAACAAGACGGAGAAGTGCGTCGCGGCCTCGCGCACCAGCTCACCCAGGGATGCGTCGGTGTGCTGGCGGGGAGGGTCCGGCGACAGCGGCAGTGACCGCACTCCGGACGGTGCATCCGATTTGGCGTGCCGGCCGTTGCTAGGAGGCTGCCTGCTACTCACGGGCGACATGGTGCCACGACCCGTCTTGACCACTGACTGTGGCCGTACCGAACTGAGGGTGGCCGCCGCTGATGCGGGCTCCCGCTCATTCTTCGGCTGGTCGGCGCAGCCGTTTGGTGAGCGTCCGGCGACGTTTGTCGGCCAGACGGCGCTCCCGTGCGGCCCGGGAAGGGCGGGTCTGGCGGCGCGCCGGCGGATCCGGCGTCACCGCCTGGCGCAGTATCGCGGCGAGCCGGCCTCGCGCGGCCTCCCGGTTGCGTAGCTGAGAGCGGTGCTCGGCGGCCACGACGGTGAGCACCCCATCGACCAGCCGCCCGGACAGCCGCTGGAGTATCCGATCCCGCTGCGCTGGAGTGAACGCGGTGCTGGCCGCCACATCGAAGCTGAGTTCGACCCGCGAGTCGGTGGTGTTGACGCCCTGACCGCCTGGCCCACCCGCCCGAGAGAACCGCCACCGCAGCTCCGCCTCCGGAATCGAGACCTCCACCCCTCCATCACTCACCCCCCCAGCATCCCCCCTCGCAGGCACCGCAAGCGATATGGATGCATGTGGTTGTCTACGACCTCGCTGCAGGTGCGATATGCATCCATATCGTTGTCCGGGGGCGCCGTCCGACAGCGATATGCATCCATATGGCGGGCAGCGGGGGGGTTAGTCCTGGGAGCCGGACTGCATGCCGGCGGAGATCAGGTCCATGACCGACGAGTCGGCCAGCGTGGTGACGTCGCCCACCTCACGGTTCTCCGCGACATCCCGCAACAGCCGCCGCATGATCTTGCCGGATCGGGTCTTGGGCAGGTCCGCCACGACCATGATCTGCCGCGGCTTGGCGATCGCGCCGATCTCCTTGGCCACGTGGTTGCGCAACGCCTTGATCGCCTCTTCACCCTGCGCCTCGTCCTGAGCGACGTTGCCGCGCAGGATCACGAACGCGACGATGCCCTGCCCGGTGGTCGGATCGGAGGCACCCACCACCGCGGCCTCGGCCACCGTCGGGTGGGACACCAACGCGGACTCCACCTCGGTGGTGGAGATCCGATGCCCGGAGATATTCATGACGTCGTCCACCCGGCCAAGTAGCCAGATCGCGCCGTCGTCGTCGTATTTGGCGCCATCCCCGGCGAAGTAGTACCCCTGGTCGGCGAAACGCGACCAGTAGGTCTCCCGGTAGCGCTCGTCGTCGCCCCAGATGGTGCGCAGCATCCCCGGCCACGGTTTGTGCAATGCCAGATAGCCGCCCTCGCCATTGCCGACCGGACTGCCGGACTCGTCGACCACGGTGGCAGCGATACCGGGCAGCGCGCGCATCGCCGAACCTGGCTTGGTCGCGGTGACGCCGGGCAGCGGCGAGATCATGATCGCGCCGGTCTCGGTCTGCCACCAGGTATCCACGATCGGGCAGCGGTCCGAGCCGATGTGCTCCCGGTACCACATCCAGGCCTCCGGGTTGATCGGCTCGCCGACGCTGCCCAGCACCCGCAGCGACGACAGGTCGTACTTCTCGGGGATCTCCTTGCCCCACTTCATGAAGGTGCGGATCAGCGTCGGCGCGGTGTAGTACAGGGTGCAGCCGTATTTCTGCACGAGCTCCCAGTGCCGGCCCTCGTGCGGGGTGTTCGGGGTGCCCTCATACATGATCGACGTCGCCCGGTTGGCCAACGGCCCGTAGACGATGTAGCTGTGCCCGGTGACCCAACCGATGTCGGCGGTGCACCAGTAGACGTCCTGACCGGCCTTGTGGTCGAAGACGACGTCGTGGGTGTAGGCGCATTGGGTGAGGTAGCCGCCGCTGGTGTGCAGGATGCCTTTGGGCTTTCCGGTGGTGCCTGAGGTGTAAAGGATGTACAGCGGGTGCTCGCTGTCGAACGCCTCGCAGGTGTGCTGGTCGGACTGGTGATCCACCAGCTCGTGCCACCACAGGTCACGACCGTCGGTCCAGTCGATGTCAGTGTCGGTGCGCTTGACCACGACCACCTGGCGCACCGTAGAGGCATCGTCGAGTGCCTCGTCGGTGTTGGCCTTCAACGGGGCCGGCTTGCCGCGCCGGTACTGGCCATCGGCGGTGATCACCAGTTTGGCTTGCGCGTCGTTGATCCGCTGGCGCAGTGACTCAGCTGAGAAACCACCGAACACCACGCTGTGCGGCAGGCCCAGCCGGGCGCAGGCGAGCATGGCGAAGACCGCCTCGGGGATCATCGGGAGCTGGATGGCCACTCGGTCCCCGGTCTGCAGGCCCAACGAGAGCAGCGCATTGGCCGTCTTGCACACCTCACGCTGCAGGTCGGCGTAGGTGATGGTGCGGGTGTCTCCCGGTTCGCCCTCCCAGTGGAAGGCGACCTGGTCGCCGTGGCCGCCGACGACGTGCCGGTCGACGCAGTTGTAGGCGACGTTGAGCTTGCCGCCGACGAACCACTTCGCATGCGGGGCGCCTGACCAGTCGAGGACCTGCTCGAAGCCGGTGTGCCAGTGCAGCCGGCGAGCCTGCTGAGCCCAGAAGGCCTCGCGGTCGGCATCCGCCTGCTCATAGAGCGAGGCAGTGGCGTTCGCCTGCGCGGTGAACTCCTCGCTGGGGGGGAAAGCGCGGCTCTCACTGAGTAGGTTGTCGAGTCCTTGGCCGGAGTCGCCCATCGCGGGATGACCTCCTTGTTGCGTTTGTGACCGTCAACCGATGACGGTAATCGCCCGCCTACTCCGGAGCTACTTGTCGCCGAAGCTGCCGGCAACGGCGCGGCCCGTGGGTGCCAGGTTGGCTCAGTCGTCAAAGCCGGACCTAGGCTCGGTCCTGTGCCGGTAGATCCGTTGGCCCCGCTGATGGAGCTGCCCGGAGTTGCGCAGGCCGTCGCACGCGCCCGCGACGCAGTGGCCAGGGTGCACCGGCATCCGGCCAACCGGCGCGGCTGGCCCATCACTGCGGCCGAGGCGTCGGTACGGGCGGCTCGGGCC
>JBOHGX010000118.1:0-4144 GCA_050700255.1 Pseudonocardiaceae bacterium | reverse complement strand
CCGCTGCCCAGCGCGGTGCTGCACCGGTGAGCGGCGTCGCGCACTGCGGTCAGCGCACCGACCGCCATCTCAGCGAGGGTGTCCCAACGCTGTACCGGCGCGTCGCCGAGCAGCAACGCAAGCCCATCACCGGTCGCGGCCAGCTCGTCGGCGATCTGCTGGTCGATCAGCCGCCCGCAGCGTCGCGACGCAGCCTCCACCATGGCGGCGGTGAGCTCCTCGGTGGCCGCGCTGGTGACCCGGTCGACCAGATCGTGTGCCTCATCCACCACCACCACAGCGTGCTCGGGAAGCACCTGGTGCTGGCCCATCGCGTCGATCGCGAGCAGCGCGTGGTTGGTGACCACCACCTCGGCACGTCCGGCCCGGGCTCGGGCCTGTTCGGCGAAGCAGTCCATACCGACTGGGCAGCGAGACAGGCCCAGGCATTCCCGGGCGCTCACCGACACCTGCCGCCAGGCCCGGTCGGTCACTCCGGGCACCAGCTCGTCGCGGTCACCGGTGTCGGTCTGCGAGGACCACTCGTGCAGCCGAGCGATCTGGCGGCCCAGCATCGACGCGGGAGACGCCGCCGACGCAGCTTCGAACAGGTCCTCGCCCTCGTCGGCCGGGCCGGTATGCAGCCGGTGCAGGCACAGGTAGTTGCGCCGTCCCTTGAGGATCGCGAAGCTCGGCACGCTGCCCAGCAGCGGCTCCATCGCGCCGGCCAGCCGAGGCAGGTCTCGGTCCACGAGTTGGCGCTGCAGCGCGATGGTCGCGGTGGACACGATCACGGTGGTACCGGCGGTGACGGCGTGCCGGATCGCCGGGATCAGGTAGGCCAGCGACTTGCCGGTACCGGTGCCGGCCTGCACCGCGAGGTGCTCTCCGGTGCGGATCGCCCGGTCGACCGCGTCCGCCATCAACACCTGGCCAGGCCGCTCACTACCTCCCAGAGCGTGCACGGCGGCGGTGAGCAGTGCCCCCACGTCCGGCACGGTGGCGGTGGAGACGGACACGGCGGCCCACGCTACAGCTTCCCGTTCGCCGATATGGAGCCGTGTCGGTGCTATTGCGGGCTCGGTTGCCCCGACATGGCTCCATATCGGCGGTAAGGGTCAGTGGAAGATCGTAGGGATGGCTGGGTCGCCGGGGGAAAGGCGCAGGCCCTCCCAGGGGACGCTGCCTAGGGCCACGCGGACTCGGTCGCGAGCCTCCTGCAGGCTGGGCGGCGGGTCGACTGGCTGCCCTTCGCGCAGCAACGGCACCGGCAGCACTCTGTCGTGCTCGCCCAGCTCCGGCTGCCGGTTACGGGGAAAGACCACCTCTTCCAGAGCGGTGCCGGTGGGCTTGTACCGACGCAGGGCGCTCTTGACCCCGCCGCGGGACGCCTTGGCGGGGCTGCGCTTGGCCACTGGTCGGCCGTCGACCTCGACCAACTTGTAGATCATCCCGGCAGTGGGCACGCCCGAGCCGGTCACCACCGAGGTTCCTACGCCGTAGGAGTCCACCGGATCGGCGCGCAGCGCCGCGATCGAGTGCTCGTCCAGATCGCCGGAGACCACGATCTGCACGTCTGGCGCACCCAGCCGGTCGAGTTGCTCGCGAGCCTGCCTGGCCAGCTGGCCGAGATCTCCGGAGTCGATCCGGATCGCCCGCAACCGCGGACCGGCGATCTCGATGGCGGCGCCGATACCCCGCGTGACGTCGTAGGTGTCGACCAGCAAGGTGGTGTCGGTGCCCAGCGCGCCGACCTGCGCGGTGAAGGCGTCCGCCTCGCTGTCGTGCAGCAGCGTGAAGGCGTGTGCTGCGGTGCCCGCGGTGGGAATGCCGTAGCGCTGCCCTGCGGCCAGGTTAGACGTTGCGGTGAAGCCGGCCAGGTAAGCCGCGCGGGCCGCCGCCACCGCGGCCTCCTCGTGGGTGCGGCGACCCCCCATCTCCACCAGCGGCCGATCACCAGCCGCGCTCACCATCCTGGCCGCCGCAGTGGCCACTGCGCAGTCGTGGTTGAGCACCGAGAGCGTCAGCGTCTCGAGTACCACCGCCTCGGCGAAGCTGCTGGTGACCGCCAGCACTGGCGAGCCGGGGAAGTAAAGCTCACCCTCGGGGTATCCGTCGATGTCGCCGCTGAACCGGTAGCCGGCCAGGTAGTCCAGAGTGCGAGGGTCCAGCACGCCTGCCAGGAAGCCCAGCTGCTCGCCGCCGAACCGGAACCGGGCCACGGCGTCGAGCAGCCGGGCGATACCGGCGACGATGCCGTAGCGGTGGCCACGCAGGCCGCGGGCGAAGACTTCGAACGTGCAGCGCCGGAAGGCCGAACCGTCAGCCAGCGCACCGGCGAGCATCGTCAATTCGTACTGGTCGGTGAGCAGCGCAGTGCTGTCCGGAGTCCCCAGCCGAATCTTCGGAGTAGACAGCGGCATCTCCAAAGCGTATGGGGAGCCTTGGTGAGAACATTGCTGCATGACTACACCCGTCGAACTGGAGCAGACCCAGGTCGACCCAGCGGTGGATCCAGGAGCAGACGAGGTCGGAACCGAGGACCGGCCGTGGCTGACGATCGTCTGGAACGACCCGGTAAACCTGATGTCCTATGTCACCTACGTATTCCAGCAGCTCTTCGGGTACAGCCAGGACGAGGCGACCAAGTTGATGCTCGACGTGCACCACAAGGGTCGCGCCGTCGTGACCAGGGGTTCCCGAGACAAGGTGGAGGTCGACGTCGCGAAGCTGCACGGCGCCGGACTCTGGGCGACCATGCAGCGGGACGCGTGAACGGCTGGCGGCGCAGCCGGGGGCTGGTGACCACCGTGCTGTCCGAGCGGGAGGCCGGCCTGCTGCGCGGGCTGGTCGGCCAGGTCCGCGACATGCTCGGGGCGCGCGTCGCGGGAACTCCCCGCGACGAGCTGGCCGAACTCACCGGCATCATCGCCGGTCCCACCACCGCGCCCGATGACCGAGTGCTGGCCCGGTTGCTGCCCGACTTCCACCGCGAGGACGCCACGCTGTCCGGCGGTCTCCGTGCGCTGCACGAGCCCGAGCTGTTGGCCGTCAAAGAGGGGGTGGCTGCTGTCGTCCTGGACACCTGCCCGGCCCGGGGCGGCCGGGTGCGCCTGACCGACGAGCAGGCGCAGGCGTGGCTGTCCGCGCTCAACGATGTCCGCTTGGCGCTGGGCACCGTGCTCGACGTCACCGAGGACATGCCCGATGAGCTTCCGCCAGACGATCCACGCGCGCCGCACCTGGGCGTGTACCACTGGCTGACCTGGGTGCAAGACTCCCTGATCCACGCCGTCTCGGACACGTAGGATGAAGGCGTGCTGACGATCCGCCGTGACCTCGTCGACGCAATGGTTCGACACGCCCGCCGGGATCACCCGGATGAGGCGTGCGGTGTTCTCGCGGGCCCGGCAGGCGCTGACCGCCCGGAGCGATTCATCGAGATGGTCAACGCTGAGCGCTCGCCGACCTTTTACCGGTTCGACTCGACCGAGCAGCTGCAGGTGTGGCGGGCGATGGATGCCGCCGACGAGGAACCGGTGGTGATCTACCATTCGCATACCGCCACCGAGGCCTACCCCTCGCGCACCGACATTTCGTATGCGTCGGAGCCCGATGCGCATTACGTGCTGGTGTCCACTCGTGATCCGGACACTCACGAGTTGCGCTCTTACCGCATCATCGACGGCGAGGTCAGCGAGGAGCCGATCGAGGTGGTGGAGTCGTACATGTTCTCCCATACCGGCGCCGACGACGTCCCCGACGCGCACTGACCAGCGCGCCGCCCTCGCCGACCGAGGATGGCACTGCGTAGAGCAACTGGTGAGTCGCCCGCACCTATAGGAGGATCCGACAATGGCCGTCACTGTCTCCGTCCCCACCATCTTGCGCACCCACACCGGGGGCGAGAAATCGGTGGAGGCGTCGGGCTCCAACGTCGGCGAGGTGATCGAGGATCTGGAGAGCCGGCACTCGGGGATCAAAGCCCGGCTGGTGAAAGAAGGATCCCTGCACCGCTTCGTCAATGTCTACGTCAACGACGAGGACGTGCGCTTCGCCGGCGGCTTGGCGGCTGCGGTGAAGGACGGCGACAACGTCACCATCCTCCCGGCCGTTGCAGGCGGGGCCGCTCGTGAGTGCGTAACAGTGTCATAGCACTGAACGC
>JBOHGX010000117.1:0-7749 GCA_050700255.1 Pseudonocardiaceae bacterium | reverse complement strand
GATCGACGCGTGCTCCCAGCCGCCGGCCCCGTAGGACAGCGAGCCGAGCACCCGCGAGGGGGCGAGCCCGCACATCTCGGTGAAGGTCGAGATGCCGATGCCCAGCTGCACCCGGTCGCCTGCCTCGCGGCGCCGCTTCTGCTCGGCGCGCAGCCCGTCGTAGTCGAAGAGCTCCTTGGCCCGCGCCGTCGCCGCCTCGTAGTTGCCCGAGTCGTAGGTCAGCGTGGCGGCGGTGGTGTACGGGAACTCCTCATGCTTGATCCAGTTTCGTTGCCGAAGCTCCAGCGGCTCCATGCCCAGCTCAGTAGCTAGCTCGTCCATCATCCGCTCGATGGCGAAGGTCGCTTCCGGACGGCCGGCGCCGCGGTAGGCGTCGGTGGGCGTCTTGGTGGTGAACACGTTGGTGCAGGCGAAGCGGTAGGCCGGGAACTTATAGATCCCGCCGTACATAAACGCCCCGAGCAGCGGCGTCCCTGGCGAGATGATTCGCAGGTATGCGCCCATATCGGCCATCAGCTCGACCTTGAGCCCGGTGACAGTACCGTCCTTGCGGGCGGCCAGAGTGACATCCTGGATCTGAGCCCGGCCGTGGTGCGTGGCGATCATGCACTCTGAGCGAGTCTCGGTCCACTTGACCGGCTTGCCCATCCGCCGGGCGACCAGCACGGTGAGGAACTCCTCCGGTATCACCTGGAGCTTGCCGCCGAACCCACCGCCGACGTCCGGTGCGATGACCCGTACCTTGTGTTCGGGCAGACCCAAGGTAAGCGAGGTCATCGTCTTCACGATGTGCGGCACCTGGGTGGACGACCACATGGTCAGCTGCTCAGCAGTCGGGTCGACCACGACCGAGCGCGGCTCCATGAAAGCGGGGATCAGACGCTGCTGGCGGAACCGTCGCTTCACCACGACCTCTGCGTCGCGGATAGCCTGCTCGACGTCGCCCCCGCTGCCGGCCTCACCCGAGTCGAAGACCCACAACGCATTGCGGTTGGTGCCTAGTTCGGGGTGCACGAGCGTGGCACCGTCGGCCAGCGCGGCCTCCAGGTCAAGTACCGGCTCCAGCCGCTCGTAGTCCACCTCGACGGCATCGGCGGCGTCTGTCGCCGACGCCGCATCCCGGGCCACCACAAGGGCGACCCCCTCGCCAGCGAAATGCACGGTGTCCACCGCCAGCGGAGGGGCTTTGGGCGACTTCATGTCCGGAGTGACCTGCCATGCACAGGGCATGCTGATACCCTCGGCACCGAGGTCAGTGGCGGTGAACACGCCCTGTACACCGGGCATCCGTTTGGCCGCGTCGGTGTTGATTCCGGTGATCTTGGCGTGGGCCAGCGGGCTGCGTACCACGGCCATGTGCAGCATTCCGGGCAGCGAGATATTGTCCGTCCAGCGGGTCCGCCCGGTGATCAACCGGGCGTCCTCCTTGCGCTTGCGGGACCGGCCGAACTCGGCGGTTGTGGGCTGCGCGGTGGTCGTCATCAGTTACCTCCCCCAGCTACGGTGCTGGGCTGCTGCGCGGACACCTGGCTGCGCGTGCTCGCCTCGGGCTGCATCTTCTGCGCGGCGTCTCGCACGGCACGCACGATGTTCTGGTAGCCGGTGCAGCGGCAGAGGTTTCCCTCCAGTCCCTCCCGCACCGTCTGCTCGTCAGGATCAGGATCATCGCCGAGCAGATCGATCGCCTGCATGATCATGCCTGGGGTGCAGAAACCACACTGCAGGGCGTGGTTGTCGTGGAAAGCCTGCTGCATCGGGTGCAGTTGCCCATCGCGTGCCAGGCCTTCGATCGTCGTGATCTCACTTCCGTCGACTTGGACGGCCAAGACCGAGCAGGACTTCACACTGCGGCCATCGAGGTGCACAGTGCACGCGCCGCAATTGCTGGTGTCGCAGCCGACCACGGTTCCAGTCTTTCCCAACCTCTCCCGTAGGTAGTGCACCAGGAGTGTTCGTGGTTCGACGTCGTCGACGTAGGAGACGTCGTCGACCATGACAGTGATGCGTGTCACGGGCCTACTCCTCGTCCGGTCGGGCACCGACCGCATGTGGTGGGTGACTCTCGGCGACCAGTGATCCCCGAGGAGCCGCCACTTCGCTGTGGCGGCTGTGACCCATCCCACCGCGCTTGTGACACCGCCGCAACGGCAGCTGCCTTCCAAAATCCGCAGGTCAGAACCCTCTAGGCATGATCGTCCAAAAACACCCGCATCTGCGTACCAATAAGTATCGAAACCCCGCTGCTGCGGCTGCCAGCTCACTCGACGGGAGCGGAGCCGGCTACCCGCAGCCGGGGTGGGACCTGCTTGTCCAGACCGAAGCGTTCAAGGTTGTGGTCCAGGACGCCGTCGAAAGCGGCAGCGATGTCCTCGGTCGCCCAGCACTCACGATGCAGCACCGGCTCTTTGATCCCGGGTTGGCGCACGATGTGCAACTGATCACCGGTGAATCGGATGAGCTGCCCAGTGATTCCTTCAGCCCGGTCGGAGAGCAGGTAGGTGACCAGCGGAGCGATCCGATCCGGAGTGCGCCGCGGCGTGACGCGCGACTGCGCGGCCGGGGAACGCTCCACCATCCGGGTCCAGGCCACCGGGCAGACCCCGTTGACCCGTATACCCAGCTCCGCCATGTCCAGGGCCCAGGAGTAGGTCAGGGACGCGACCGCGCCCTTGGAGGCCGCGTAGGTACCGGCGGCACGTTGCCCGAACGACGAGCCCGATGAGATGTTGACGATCGACCCCGCGCGTTGCGTGCGCATCACTCGTGCCGCCGCGATACCGCAGTAGAGGACGCCCAGCACATTGACCTCGATGAGTTCGCGGGCGACGTTAACGTCCTCGTCCCAAGGCAGCGCGCCGTAGTTGAGTGCGGCGTTGTTCACCAGGCCGTCGACCTTGCCGAACTCCGCCAGGCACCGCTCCACAACCCCACTGGCCTGGTCCGGATCGCGCACCGATTGGGCGCTGGCGATCGCCCGCCCGCCGCAGCGGCCGATCCGATCCGCGACCGCCTCTGCCAGTTCGCCGTCGATGTCGTTGACCACGACGGAGGCTCCGGACCGGGCGACGTGCAGCGCATAGGCCTCTCCCAGCCCGCGGCCGGCTCCGGTGATCACGATCGCCTTGCCTTCGAGGATGCCCATGGCTGCCCGCCTTCTGCGATGACCGGTGCCTGATGGCCCGGCGATGCCGCCAGTCTCCAGCGGAAAGGCACCGGGATGGCCGGCAGCTCAGCGAAGGGTCACTACCCAGCGCCGGGCGGGTAAGGCCGTTCGGCTCAACGGGTACCCTCCGGCTAGTCGCACCGGATACCCTCCGGCTAGTCGACGGTGAGCACCAACGGACCGCCATCGGTCACGGCGATGGAGTGCTCCCAGTGGGCGGCACGGGACCCGTCCAGGGTCACCACGGTCCAGCCGTCATCGAGTTCCTCGGTCTTGTCGCCGCCTGCGGTGAGCATCGGTTCGATCGCCAGGGTCATCCCCGTGACCAGGCGGGGACCGCGGCCCGGACGGCCCACATTGGGCAGAAACGGGTCCATGTGCATGGCCGTGCCGATGCCGTGACCGCCATAGTCGGCCACGATCCCGTATGGCACACCGTGTGCGGTGGCGGCGGCCAGCGCCGCGGTCTCCACCGCATGCGAGATGTCGGTCAGCCTGCCACCCGCTCGCGCCGCCGCGATGCCGGCCTCCAACGCGGCCCGGCAGGCCGCGGACAGCCGGCTGTCGGCTTCGGTCACGGTCCCGACATGCACTGTCACCGCGGCGTCGCCGTGCCAGCCGTCGAGGATCGCGCCGCAGTCGATGGATAGTAGATCGCCATCGTTGAGTACCTGCGCACGACTCGGTATCCCATGAACCACTTGTTCGTTCACCGAGCTGCAGATCGATCCGGGGAATCCGTGATAGCCCTTGAAGGACGGTACGGCCCCGGCCGCTCGGATCGACTGTTCAGCGAGCTCGTCGAGCTCACCGGTACTCACACCAGGGTTGGCGTGAACCTCGAGGAGCCGCAGGGTCCGCGCAACCACCGCGCCGGCGGCACGCATCGCCTCGATCTCGCCAGGAGATTTGAGTTCGATGCTGGTCCGTCCCCGTAAGCGTCGCACCACAGCACGCACCCCACCCCCGGTCATCCCGCTCGTCACGCTCGGGTTCGCAACGCGTCCAGTGCCCGGCCGGTCACATCAGGCACCGAACCGGTCGCCGGCACGGTGATCAACCGGTCAGCGTAGAAGTCGAGCAGCGGCGCGGTCTCCTCGCGGTACAGCTGCTGGCGGCGCCGGATCACGTCCTCGGTGTCGTCCTCACGCCCGCGGACCAGCAGGCGCTGGACCACCAGATCCTCAGGAGCATCGAGCTCGAGCACCACGTCGATCTCGCAATCAAGATCGCGCAGTAGATCCGCGAACAGCCGGGCCTGGCTGACCGTGCGGGGAAATCCGTCAAGCAGGAACCCTGCGTGGCAGTCGCTGCCGGCGAGCCGTTGCGTGACCATCTCGTTGGTGACCTCGTCGGGCACCAGCGTGCCGGAGTTCAGGTACTGCTTGACCTGCTGTCCTAGCTCGGTCCCATCGTCGACGTGCGCCCGGAACAGGTCACCGGTCGAGATGTGTGGGATCCCGAGTTCCCCGCTCAGTACGGCCGCCTGGGTACCCTTGCCCGCGCCCGGCGGACCAACAATGAGGATTCGCACTATCGCAGGAACCCTTCATAGTTGCGCTGCATCAGTTGGCTCTCGATCTGCTTCACGGTGTCCAGTCCGACCCCTACCATGATCAGCACCGCGGTGCCACCAAAGGGGAAGTTCTGGTTCTGCCCGCCACCGGTCAGGTCGAGGAACAAGTTGGGCAGCACCGCCACGGTACCCAGATACAGCGAGCCAGGCAGGGTGATGCGGTTCAGCACGAAGCCCAGGTACTCGGCGGTCGGACGTCCCGGCCGGATGCCGGGGATGAAACCGCCGAATTTCTTCATCTCCTCGGCGCGCTCGTCGGGGTTGAAGGTAATCGCCACGTAGAAGTACGTGAAGAAGATGATCATCAAGAAGTACAGCGAGATGTGCACCCAGCTGGACTGGTCCACCAGGTAGCGGCTGATGAAGGTCTGCCACCATCCCTGCTCGCCGGTGGGCGAGGTGGTCAGCCGCGCGATGAGGTCGGGCAGGTAGAGCAACGACGACCCGAAGATGACCGGAATGACGCCTGCTTGGTTCACCTTCAGCGGCAGGTAGGTCGAGGTGCCTCCGTACATTCGGCGGCCGATCATCCGCTTGGCGTACTGCACGGGAATCCGTCGCTGGCCTTGCTCGACGAACACCACACTGGCGATGATCGCCAAACCGAAGAAGCACACGAACACGAAGATCAGCGGACCGTTCTGATCCAGAATATTCTTGCCCTCAGCCGGGATGCGGGCGGCAATCGACGTGAAAATCAGCAGCGACATACCGTTGCCGATGCCTCGTTCAGTGATCAGCTCGCCCAGCCACATCACCACGCCGGTGCCGGCCGTCATCACCATGACGATGACGACCAGGTTGAACACCGATTCGTCGGGGATGGGCGGCAGCGCGCAGTCCGAGAACAGCTGGCCCCGCACCGCCAGCGCCACGATGCCGGTTGACTGCAGGACAGCCAGCGCGATCGTCAGGTAGCGGGTGTACTGGGTCAGCTTGTTCTGGCCGGACTGCCCCTCCTTCTTGAGCTGCTCGAAGCGGGGGATCACGACGGTGAGCAACTGGACGATGATGCTCGCGGTGATGTAGGGCATGATCCCTAACGCGAACACCGCCAGCTGTAACAACGCCCCACCGCTGAACAGATTGATCAGAGAATAGATGTTCTGGTTGTCACCACGCTGCACCTGGTCCAGACACTGCTGGATATTGACGTAGGAGACCCCCGGAGAGGGCAACGTCGCGCCGATCCGGTAGATCACCACCATGCCGAGGGTGAAGAGGATCTTGCGGCGCAGATCCGGCGTCGCAAGGGCCGAGCGGAAGGCGCCGAGCACTCCTACCTCCTGGGCACGGCCGTGGTGAGGCCGTCGATCGTGGACCGGCGGTCGCATCACCAGGAGCGGCGACCGGGCAATGCGGGGGCACGTGACGGCGCATGCCAGCCAGCTCGCCCACGCACTCGGGCCGACTGTAACAGCAGCGCCGGACTGTATTAACAGAGCCCGTAAGGGCGCCGGTGCCGTTTACAGCTCGGTGCTGCTGCCGCCTGCCGCCGAAATCTTGTCCCGTGCGGAACTGGAAAATGCCTGGGCGCTGACTTGCAGCGCCACCCCGCCGAGATCACCGTTGCCGAGTACCTTCACCGGTAGTCCCTTGCGCACGGCGCCGGCATCCACCAGCTGCTGCGGCCCCACGGTCCCGCCGTCAGGGAACAACCGGGCCAAGTCGCCGACGTTGACGACCTGGTACTCGGTACGGAACCGGTTGCGGAAACCCTTGAGCTTGGGCAGCCGCATGTGGATCGGCATCTGCCCGCCTTCGAAACCGGCAGGCACATTTTTACGAGCCTTGGTTCCTTTGGTACCGCGCCCTGCGGTCTTGCCCTTGGAACCCCCGCCGCGACCGACCCGCATCTTGGCGGTCTTCGCGCCGGCGGCCGGGCGCAGGTGATGAACCTTGATCGTCATTTCGAGTTGACCTCCTCCACCGCCACCAGGTGACGGACGGTGGCGATCATGCCGCGAACCTGGGAGTTGTCCTCTTTGACCACAGACTGCCGGATCTTGCGCAGCCCCAGGGAACGCAGGGTCTCACGCTGGTTGCGCAGGCTGCCGATGGTGCTGCGCGTCTGGGTGATCCGCAGCGACGGTCGTACCGTCGAATCTGACTGTGCCATGTCACGCTCCCTGCGCGGCACGCGCCCGCAACATGCCGGCCGGGGCCACGTCCTCCAGCGGTAGGCCGCGCCGGGCGGCCACCTCCTCAGGACGCTGCAAGCCCTTCAGCGCGGCCACTGTGGCGTGCACGATGTTGATCGCGTTGTCACTACCCAGTGACTTCGACAGCACGTCGTGCACACCTGCGCACTCCAGCACCGCACGTACTGGGCCTCCCGCGATAACTCCGGTACCGGGAGATGCAGGGCGGAGCAGCACAACACCTGCCGCAGCCTCGCCGGTGATCGGATGCGGGATGGTACTGGCAATCCGAGGAACCCGGAAAAAGTTCTTCTTGGCTTCCTCCACGCCTTTCTGGATCGCCGCCGGCACCTCCTTGGCCTTTCCGTAACCGACGCCGACCATGCCGTCACCGTCGCCCACCACGACCAGCGCGGTGAAGCTGAAGCGCCGGCCGCCCTTGACCACCTTAGCCACGCGGTTGATCGCCACCACGCGCTCCAGATGTGGGCTCTTCTCTTGCTGGGCCGCCCCGCCGCGGCCGCCATCCCGGCGGTCCCGACGATCGCTGCGCTCGCCTCCGCCTTCCCGCCGCATGCGTCCAGGCATCAGGCGTTCCTTCCCTTGCTCAGGTACAGCTGTTGGTGTCCGCAATAGGTCATCACGCTGCACGTCATCACTCTGGCGGTCATACTCAGAACTCCAGACCTGCCCCGCGGGCGGCGTCGGCCAGTGCCGCGATCCGGCCGTGGTAGTCGTGCCCGCCGCGGTCGAAGACCACCCGGGCCACGCCGGCCGCCTTGGCCCTGATGGCGATCAGTTCGCCGACCCTGGCCGCCTTGGCCTTCTTGTCCCCGTCCAGTCCCCGGACCTCCGGCTCGATGCTGGAG
>JBOHGX010000116.1:0-6498 GCA_050700255.1 Pseudonocardiaceae bacterium | reverse complement strand
AAACTCTGCTCAAGTGTCGAGCTTCTAGGGACCGAGGGGCTCTAGGTAGGTCACTCGGGTTGGGTCCCGCCACTGGCCGAGAACCCTCATCGCGTGAGAGCACCGCTGCGTAAGCCCCCTTTGAAGGCTCCTGGCGGGCTCGGCGCGGGGAGTACCGAGTCCAGTACACCATCGATGAGAGCAACCAGACTGTCCAGGTTCTGGACATCAGCCACCGGCGGGATGCCTACTGTTGATCGCGAAGCCGACGGCCGGTTTCGCAAGCTGAGCGGAGGATGCCGATGTCCGTGTTGCTCCCTTGGTGTTCGTTCGCTCGGTTAGATGATGTTGGCGTCGCGCCAGTCCACAACCGTGGAGTGCGAACTGATCGCTGAGTACAGCGTGCAGCGTGAACGGGGTCGTCGCAGTATCCAATGCGACGAGCTATTAGCCCCACCCTTCACGACCTACCGTTCGACCATGCAAAGCCCCTCTAAGAACAGGCGGCGAGCCCGGGTCGTGGCGCCCGCTACCCTCGGAATGATCACCTCCAGTACCCTTCCCGCCACATGCCGAAAGCTGCCCGTGTCCTCGCCGCGCTCAAGCGCGATGGCTGGACCGAGACCCCGGCGCCGCGGGTCGCATCGTGTCCTCGTGAAGGACGATCGGCAGCGAGTCTGGGCTTACCATGAGGGCGTTGACCTGGGCGGGCCAGCGATGGCCCGGATCGCCAAAGACTACGGCTACACCCTTGATGAGCTACGCAAGCTATAGGACGATGATCACATGAGCACCACGCTGCGAGCCGAGTTCTTCTTCGATGGCGAGGCGAACACCTGGCACTACCGCGTGCCTGCTCTGCACATCAACGGCGGCGGCCCGGCTACCCGCGACGACGCCCAGTGCGAGTGCATGGACGCGATCGCGTTTGCGCTGGAGGGCGACCCGAGCGAATACGACAGCGACACCCAGGCGATCGCCCTCGAGGTGTCCGTCGCTCCAGCCGCCTGACCTCCGCCGGCTACGGATTGGGCACTGCAGGGTGATGCCGGTATCTGCGGTCGGAGCTCTACCGTGATGTCGAGGAGCTGCTCGCCGAGCGGGGGCATCGAAGTAGATCACGTCACCGTGTACCGCTGGGCGCAGCGCTGCACACCCCTGCTAGCCGACGCACCTGGCGCTCGCCCGACGTGCTGACGGGCGGTGTCCAACTGACTGTCCAATAACTTCAGTGCTCTGGGTGCTTCTAGCGCCTCTACGAGGTAACTACGGCAAGCAAAATGTCAGATAGTCCTACTCCTACCAGGTGGACTTTGAACTGAAAATCGGAAGGTCGGCGGTTCGACCCCGCCCCTGGCCACCAACTCTAGCTGGGTCTTTAGTGTGTGGTGTGCCTCGCGGCGAGGCTCAGGGGCCCAGTTAGGCGGCGACGTCAGAGCAGTGGTTTGTCGTAGGCCGTGTAGAGGATCCGGCCCCTGGCGCCGAAGGACTCCGCGAGGCGGCGCGAACCGAGATTGTGGTCGTTGACCGGGTAGTAGAGCGCGCCGCGCAGGCCGAGGTCCTCGTAGCGGCGGTAGAGCGTCGCTACGAGGCTCTGACCGATGCGCCGGCCGCGGTAGGTGTCGCGGACACCGATCGAGAGCAGCCCGGCGCGGTCGTAGCGCTTGGCGCGCAGCAGCAGGCGCACGATCTGCAGCGGGCCGACGTTGCCGTGGAAGGACCGGAACAGTGGCGTCCAGTCCGGGAACCCGAAGCAGAAGCCGGCGATCTCCCCGTCGACCTCGGCGAGCAGGAACTGCTGTGGGTCGATCACCGGCTTGATCGGATCGATGAACTCGTGGAACTCCGCGCTCGTCATCGCGTGGAACTCTCCCACTCGGTGCGGAAGGTGTCGTTGAAGACCCTTCGCATGGTCTCCATCTCCGGCTTCCAGCGCTTCTTGTCCAGCGGGCGCACCGTGCACTGGGGGTTCGAGAGGGCGCGGGTCGCGGTCGCGCGGTAGCGCTCCGACGAGAAGTCGACGTCGAAGATCCAGAACGGGTACGTCGGCCGGTAGCCATTCGCATCGAGCATCTTCGGGAGGTGCGGTGGCTACGGGAATGGGAACATCGGGCTCTCGTCGAACGCGCCGGTCAGGGTTCCAAGGTCGTGCATTGCGGCGCTGTTGAACGGCGCGATGACGCGGTCGGCGCCGCGCTGCCAGCGGCGTTGGATCATCGCCGTGCAGCGCGCGACGACGCGGCCGTCGGCGGCAGCCAGAAACGCGGCGTACTCCATCTCCTCGAAGAACGGCGAGCGGCCCTGCAGGCGCTTGTGGACGTCGCCGGCGATCTCGCGGATCGCCAGCGGCTCGTCGGCGATCGCCGCGCGCTCGACGGTGATGAAGCGGTCGCGCTCGCGCTTGTCGGTGACGGAGATCTCGTGTACTGCCATCGCTTCGCGACGGTACGGGGCGAAATCGGCCTATCGCAATCTCATGGCTGCACAGGACGGACTCGCCCGCCGCCATCTCGGTGCCCTCGGCGGAGGCGAGGCGCTCGCCGACCGGCTGCAGGAGGCCCTCTACGTCGACACTGTCGGGTCCCCCCGCCACTACGAACCCGTCTGTTCTACTGCGCCGCCAACCCGACCATGAGAAGGCGGTGCTCTACTGGCGCGACGGCAACGATAGCGACGAGCATCCGTCCTCGATCCCAACACCCTCTCCGACGACGGCAGCGTCTCGCTGGCCATGTGGTCCCCGTCCCCCGACGGGACGCCTCTGGCCTACGGGCTCTGCGTCAACCACATGGACGCCACCACCGTGCACGTCCTCGACATCGACAGCAGGAAGATCTCAGAGGCCGACCGGATCGGCGGCGACTTCGCCTACATGTCGTGGACCCCGTCCGGGGCGGCTTCTACCACGTGGGGTCCCCGACCGAGACGCCCGTCCCGCCGGAGGACCGGGTGAGCGGACCGAGCTGCGATACCACCAGCTCGGCGCCGAACCTGCCCATATATCAGCAGGCAACATGCTTCGAAGGACCTGACCGGCATCCGGCAGCGGCGGGCAGGGAACAGGAGCATCACTCCCCAGCGGGGTTGTAGCCAGTGTGCGGCTGGAGCTCGCTCGCGGTCAGCTGCGTAGAAATGTCAGGACTTCGGAGTTGAAGGTTTTGGCGTGGGTGACGTTCAGTCCGTGGGGTGCGTCCTTGACGAGGACGAGTTTGCTGCCGTCGATGGCTTCGGCGGTGCGCCGGCCGCTGATCTCGAACGGAACGATCGCGTCGGAGTCGCCGTGGATGACGAGCGTCGGGATGGTGAACCCTTGGAGGTCGCCGCGGAAGTCGGTTTTGGTGAACGCCGTCGTGCAGTCGAGGGTGCCTTTCGGTGAAGCGGCTGCGGCGATCGCGGCGTTGTAGCGCCGCAGCGGTTCGCTGACCAGGTCGGTGCGGTCCCGGACAGCGAAGAAGTTTGTGACGAACTGGTCGACGAAGGCAATGCGATCGGCTCGGATGCCATCGTGGAACCCGGTGAGGGTGGCGTCGTCGATACCGCCGTCAGGGTTGTCGGCGGATTTGTACAGGTAGGGCGGGACGGCGGCAGCGAACACGGCCTTGGCGACGTGCTCGGTGCCGTACCGGCCGACGTAGCGGGCGACCTCGCCGCCGCCCATCGAAAACCCGATGAGGGTCACGCCGGTCAGGTCCAGGTGTCCGATGAGTTTGTGTAGGTCGGCGGCGAAACTGTCGTAGTCGTAGCCGTCCCAGGGTTGGGATGAGGCGCCGAATCCGCGCCGGTCGTAGGTGATCACCCGGTATCCGTCCTCGACCAGTGCGGGAACCTGCTGTTCCCAGGATCGGCCGGACAGCGGCCAGCCGTGGATGAGGCTCACGGGCTGTCCCGAGCCGTGGTCCTCGTAGTAGAGCTCGATGGGGGAGCCGTTTTCTTCGCTGACGGTGACGTGTGCCATGGCGTGGTTCCTTCCCTGATCTGGCATGACGGGCCCGGTTTCCAGCAGCAGATCAACGCCGGGTCGAACCGGCGCTTTCCTCGTCGAGCTCGTCCGGGATACCGTCGTCGTCGGTGTCGGCCAGCAGCGGGTCCATCCGGCCCGCCCGGACGGCCTCGAGCTGGGCCGCCAACGCGACCCCGGCGAGCAGGGCGACGCCGGTGGCGTTGGCCCACAACAGCAGTGCCATCACCGCGGTGAGTGGCCCGTAGGTGTCGTCGAAGTTGTCGGCGACAGCGATGTACACCCCGAGCAGGACGGACACGACCAGCCATCCCAGCACGGTCACCCCGGCCCCGACCGCCAGCCAGGAAAGGCCGGGCTGGCGCCGTCGCGGGGCGTACCGGAACAGCGCAGTGACCGCGGCGAACAGCGCGCCGAGCCCCAGCGGCCACCGCAGCATGTCCCACACGGTCTCGGCTGCGTCGCCCCACCGGTAGACCTGCTCGACCGCATCCCCGAACGCCTCCCCGGCCACGATGCACAGCAGCCCGACGGCCATGGCTATACCCGCGGTCGCCGTCAGCACCATCGCCAGCCCGTACTTGCGTACGCTCGGGCGATCCCGCTCCGTGCCGTAGATGCGGTTGGCGCCACGCTCAAGCTGCGCGAACGCCGAGGTGGCGGCGAGGAAGGCGGTGACCAACCCGAGGACGACCACGACCTCGCCCCGCTCGCTGCCCTCGTCGGCCGCGCCGCCTTCGATGATGACCTGCCGAAGCAGGTCATCACTGCTGCCCGGCGAAATCGCCACCACCGTCCGCGCCACGACCTCGGCGAACGACTCCGCGCCCAGGGCCGACGCGAGGCCCGCTCCGGCGATGACCAGCGGCACCGCCGCCAGTGCCAACTGCAACGCGAAGGCGCGGGCATGACTGAACCCGTCGCCGTAGCGGAAGCGGAGAAACGCCGCAGCGAGGAGACGGCCGAAGTGATAACGCCGCACGGTGTGCCAGGCGTCGTCTGCGGAGAGCTCCTCGCCGTCCATGAGCTCGGTCTCCGGGACCGGGCGCACCGAACTCACCTCACCACAGTATCGGCATGAGCTCCCCAAAGCCGCATACACCGAATCCCTGACTGAGAAGGGGCGTACTCGTCACAGTCGTGGCGGATCCAAGTTCAGATCTTGATGTCGAGAAGCTCGCCGAGGTGCCGGTCGACCTGCTCCATATAGGAGGGCTCAAGACACACGGCTGGTCCGGCCAAGCCTCATGGCTGCTCTGAGGAAGGCCGGTGAGCTGCTCGGACAGCGTCCGGAGCCGGGCGCGGGCGACCGGGTCATAGGCTTGCGGGTCGGCGCGTGCCTCCCGCTGACCGTCGTAGTAACGGCCGGTCACCCCGTCGAGCACCGGGTCGATCACCAGGCGGAGGGTGGCGTCGATACCTGACTGAAGCGTGCTGATCGGGCGCGGGACCATCTTGGTGGGCATATAGGTGGCAGGGTGTAGGGCGGTGGCGGTGACGCTGGTGGCGGCGAGCTCATCAGCCAGATCGAAGGTGAACATGATCTGCGCGAGCTTGCTCTGGCAGTAGGCCTGCACGCCGCTGTAGGAGCGGGTGAGCATGACGTCGTCGAAGTCGATGGCTGCCTGCCCGGCGGAGCTGACGTGGACGATCCGGGCTGGGGCGCAGGCGCGCAGGGTCGGCAGCAGCAGCCGGGTGAGTAGGAAGCCGGCGAGGTAGTTGACGGCGAAGCGCAGCTCGATTCCGTCAGCGCTTTCCTGCCGTCCGCCGGGCGGGGTGTCGGTACCGATCCCTGCGTTGCTGACTAGCGCGTCGAGCCGTGGAGTGTCCGTTGCGACGGCGGCGGCGAGGTCGCGGACCTGGTCAAGATGGGCAAGGTCGGCGCGGTACCAGCGCAGCCGGTCGCTGCCGGTGGCCGCGGTGATGTCGGCAAGCGCCGCCTTGCCGCGGTCGTCGTCGCGGCCATGGACCAGGATAGTGGCGCCGGCACGGGCAAGCTCCATGGCCAGGCCCTTGCCGAGCCCGTCGGTGGCGCCGGTGATGAGCACGGTCTGCTCAGCGATGGGGCGCATGGGAGTGTCCTTCGGGCCTACGGGTGCAGTGCGGTGATAGCGCTGGTTCGGGGGCACGCTCAGCGGTACGGCATCGGTGTACCTCGGTCGAGCTCGCAGCAAACCATGAGATCGGTGTCTCGGCGGCGCGACTGCGGTCGGTAGGTCCGGCGGTCGTCACCATGTTTACTCACCGTGAGACTAGGGTAACCGAGTGCAACCAACGGTCCTGGATGCCGAAGCAGACACCGGGTCGTTGCGACTATTCACTAAATCCACGCACCAAGGAGCGCTCGATGGGTATGGCAGCCAAGATCTGGAGCAAGGCCAAGGAACTGAAGGGCAGGGCCAACGAGGCCGTGGGCAAGGCCACCAATAATGAATCCGTCGAAGCTGAGGGCAAGGTCGACCAGGTCAAGGGCAACGTCAAGCAGGCCGACGAAAAGGTCAAGGACGCTTTCCGGGACTGAATCGGGCCTCCAGCCCACCCGGCCGGGCGCGTCCCTCCGC
>JBOHGX010000115.1:0-13644 GCA_050700255.1 Pseudonocardiaceae bacterium | reverse complement strand
GGTAGCGCGCAGTGGCGTAGTGCAGCGTGCAGTGCGGTTCCACGGGTCGGTCCGCGCTGCCGGAGTGGCGGTGGTCTTCGCCCGGTTCACCGTGCCTGCTGGTGAGGGCGGCTTGGTCCGAAACACGGAGTTGATGAAGGCAGTCGGCGATGCGCAGGAAGCATTCCGTCCAGACGCCGCCGGCGCGCAGTTGATTGCGGAGATGTCGACGCTGCCCCAGCGCGATCGAGTCGTCGATAACCAGAAACTGTCCGGACTTGCGGGTAACGACCTTCCCGGCTGGTTGGCTGAGCGTGGACCTGGCCCACCGGATGATCTGGTCACCCATGAGCATCCATATTCCTATCGAGGAGCGCCACCGGCTGCCCTGGCACCGGAGCCTGCTGCCGCTGGCCGCCGCTGGCGCCGCCCATCTGATCGGCCGGCTAGCGCCCCGCCGGATCCGCCGCCTGCTGACCTGGTGCGCACAGGCAGCCCGGGCCACCAGCTACACCGAGGCCGCAGCCGCCCACCAGGCCGTCGTGGCAGTCAGCGTGCGCTGCGCCGGGCACGGCTGCCCTCCCCGTTCGATTGCCACCGCTCTGCTGTGCCGTACCCACGGCAGTTGGCCCACCTGGCACACCGGAGTACGCACCATTCCCTTCACCGCTCACGCCTGGGTCGAAGCCGAAGGCCAACCCGTCGACGAACCGCACACCACCGCCCAGACGCGCCCCCTGATCACCGTTGCCCCCAACCCCACGCCCTGCCGAAGAGGAACAGGTTGACCAGCCGCGCTGCCCGGCGAAAGCGCGAGGCTGCGGAGCTGGGTCGCCGACTTCGCGGCACAGGAGGTGACCACCGTCTACGGCGCACGGCAGGCCGCCGTCACCTGGAAGGCCGAGGGCGGGCCGGGCGAGGCGCTGCGCGCGCGGGCCAGCTCGGCGCCCAGACCGTCAGCAGCGGTGACATAAGCGGTGAACACCGAGGACTCGAAGTCGTCGGTGACCCGGCCCCAGGATCATGTCCAGCCCCCCCGACGACCAGCTCGAAAAGGTTGATCTTCGACTCCAGCACGTGCAGGGTGGCCTGACGCCGCCCGGCAGGGAGAAACCGCACCGGAAGGGATCACCGCCTTGGGTCGAAGCATGAAGGCGGGAACGGCAGTCGATTCGGGGATCCGTGTTACGGCGAGTGGCCCGCTTTTGGCGTCGACAGCGGATGGTTTCCTCAGCTCTCATCAGCTCAACACGGCCAGTACGCCCGGCTCAACAAACAGGAAGAGTGCCAGGACAACAAGCAATCCGCCTAACACAAGGCTAATTGTTTCCCCGTGCCGATTCACCTTCTCCACGGCGACGACCGCTGCAATGACGCCCATCCAGACCAAGCTCATTACGCCGGCAGCGAGCAGCACAACCATCAGGGCCCAGCAGCACCCGATGCAGTAGACACCATGCCCGATGCCCACGCGCAACGCGCCGAACCGACTCCGCACGGCTGTCTCTCCGTGATGAACTAGGAGCAGCGCCGGCGACCGGCAATGCTGCAAGCACACCCGCTTAAGCGGGGTGAGCTGGTAGAGCCCTGCGGCCAGTAAGACCACCGCCCCCACGCGTGCAGCCATCACGCCTGGACCCACCACAATCGCTTCAAAACCACGCAACACGAGGTAGGACGCCGCGCCCATTCCGGTCCAGACGAGAAAGTAGCCCACGATCAGGGCAATTGTGCGGGCCCCGCCGGCACCACGAGCTCGCAACAGGCGAGCCATGCGCACCGTGAACGGCACGATGCTGGGCAACATCATGGCCGCCATCATCACCACCCACGTGACGAGGAACAGCGCGGCATCCAGCGGCCACGGCCGCATCCCCTCATCCATCGGCTGCGCGCCAGTGAGGATCCCTACCCGCATATCGGGCGTGGAGAGTCGGTTCGTGACCAGCCAAGCCGCCCCTGCCAGTGCCAGCAGAACTCCAGCGAGCAACAGCTCCGCCAGCGACCACCGGCGCAGCCGCGGCACGCCGAGCACCGGACCGCGCATGCCCGACGGCGAAATCATGACCCGTCCGGCCCACTCCACTCAAACGGAATGTGCTTACTGGAGTTGCCGCTGCGCTCCCAGCGGAAGCCGTAGGCGTCGGCACGGTCCGTGGTCACCCGACCCCAAGTGGCCGCCGGTTGTCCCGGACCAACCTCAGCGCCCGGCAGGTTGTGGACCTGTACCCGAGCCCCTGCCGAAGTGGTGGGCCCGGTCAGCGCCTCCACCGTGGCCGTCGCCTTGCCCGGAATGTCGACACTCCACGTGGCAAGGTCCTCGGCGATGAAAACGTCGATGGGCGCGTACTCCATCCCGCGGATCTCCGCGCCGAATATCTCGCCGAAGGTAGCGGGCCAGCCCCCCGCCTGCCCGCCAAAGATCATCTGCAGGGCTTCCCGCTGCTTCTCATCAGCGCGTTCATCGAGAAATACAGCCGCAAAAGCGTCGCTGTGCTCAGCCCACACGTTCCCCACAAACGAACCGAGCATCACCACATTCAACCCGTCGAGCCCGGTATCGCCGTAGTTGCCCTCACGAATATGCCACAGCAGCACGCCGTCGCAGTCACCATAGGTCGGCGGCTGAGCCCACGAACACGGACATGGGATGCTGCACTTGCACGCATCGAACCAATCGCCCCGAAGGTGCCATCGCTGGACCGTGGGAGCAGACATCACGTCCTCCTTACGGAATCCATCAGATCGGACTCCCCCGCCCGCACCTACTATCGCTCCTGCACCCGGAGGGGGCAAGAGGACCTGGCGCTCTTCGCCGACCTGCAATCGGCGCACGACGCGGCGAGCCTTCGTTAGCGGCTACCTCGCAGCGCCCTACATCAGGCTGCTGCGCCTGCGCGCTCACACGGCGCTACAGCTCGCGATCATCCTGTCGGTCTGGGTCGCGACGGGCTCGCGAGGCGCATCACGGATCGAGCAGGGTGTCCACGTGCGCACGCTGCAGGACATCCTCGACCGGCTCATCACGAGAAGACCGCATCTCCTCTCATCTGATCTCTACCAGCAACACGGTTGCAGACCCCACCCCATATCCGTCACTGATGTCGGCATCGCCGCGGTGACCAAGCTGTGTGAGCCGCTGGATGTCGTGGGCGCGCTGGATAGCTCTGTCGGTCCGATCAAGACACGGGCTGTCGGCCGAGCTGCACCGCATCCTGCGCGAGGTACGCGAAGGGATGTGGTTCAGCTGATGGTTCGGGGAGCTCACGGAGGCCGCGACGACTCGGATCCGGGAGGAGGCGGGCCGTCGGGACGGCGCGTGGGAGCCAGTGTGGCGATTGCTACACGGTCTCACCTCGATCGGGTCACCGGCGCTGCAGTCCATAGCGCAGACGGCGTTGGGCCGCGCGAAGAAGGAATTGCGGGGTGATGCGGCGGTGCGGCATCAGCCTGACTGGCTGCGGCAGCTCGCGCGGATCACGGCCACCGGTGAGGTGTGGGAGATGCGCGATGCCTACGGCGCGCGCATCGCGCTGATCGCTGGCTTTTCCTATCCCGATGGGGTGGACTGCTCGGTGTTCCTGTTCGACATCGACGCGTGCGGGTTCGTCGAGATCGTCCATGCGGGTGTCTTCGACGACGTGGCGCAGGCGGCCACCGCGTGGCGAGCGCTTGTGGGTGATACGGCGGAGGGCGCACGGCCAGAGCGGGTCGAGTCGGCGCAGCGCCTGCTCTGCCTCGTCCATTGCGATTCCGGAGAAGGTATTCTCCGAGGATACGAATCGCGGACGGTGCTGGATAACTGGTTCCGGGCGCGCCGCCGGATCCACGATCTCGCGGATGCGCTGCGGAGGCGGGGAATGCCACTGCCGAAGGCGCGCTCGTTGTACCACGACCTCGACCCGGATCCGATGGCACAGGCGTCCACCGGCTGGCATGTGGGGCGGCACGGTACCGAACCCAACCCAGAGGCCGTCGATGCGCTGGCACAGGAGTGGATGGAGGGGACGCTGCCCGACACCTGGCATGCGGCCTCGCCGCATCGAGTTGCATTCCAGCTCGCGTTGATCAACGATTGGATCCTCGACGATCCGATCACCGTCGCGGCGAAGGCGCTGTTACCCGAATGGGTGCGCTGGCACGGTGAGCAGGCCGGTCTGTCCGAGCACCTTGTCGAGCGTGGGGTCGCTGTCGCCGCAGGCGGTGTACGGGCGGCATCGGACTGCGCGGGTCTTCGGGTTTAGTCGTAGAGTGCTTCTCGTCGGGCTGACGGCCGCTCAACCCAGGGCGACACTCCTGGGCAGCAGCCTCACCCGATGCACCCGGACCCGCTGCAAGACCGGATCGCCCGTACCGCTGCGGTGGACTCTGCGCGGCTCGCGCTCAATCCCGGGCCGGTGCGAACACCCTGGGCGATCGAACAAACGTCGTCCCCAAGCTGCTCGCCGCGTTCGGCTGTTGACCACCCGCCCGAGAGGAACCCCGATCATGAACGCTTTCCTCGCCCCGCCGATCGTCGACGTGCATCGTCAGAACATGACGTGATCTTGTCGGGGATCCAGGTTAGGGTGCACATGGCTTCGCTGCAGACGTTGGAGCGCCGTATCGCCGCGCTTGAAGCTCGCCGGGCTGATGTCGAGGGGGGCTACGGCGACACGCTGTACAAACTGCACCGCGCGAGCGTCAAAGCCGATCTCAGAACGGCGAGGATCCTGGAGCGCTTGGAGATCGAGGACGTATCCGATGAGGATATCGATCAAGCGCTCGACGAGCAGTAACTCATGACGTGGCGGTGGCCGACATGATCGGCCCGGCACCCGCACCAGCACACTCCCAGAACCGGATCGGCGCTGCGCGGGATCGCTTCGGGCGCGGGTCGACGCGTGAGCAGGCCCGGTGAGTCCTCCGTGCTGAGCCGCTGAGTAGCGGCCCTCGCGGACCGCGGACCAGCGCCTCGATGTCGAGCGCCCCGTGTTGAGCACCGTCACGTCGGCAATGCCACGCTGCGACGATGTCCAGCGGCGCACGGCCGAGCACGGTCGGCGGGCACGGCGTCTCACGCCGAGGCGGGCACGGCGTGCAGGACCGGGCCGGGCAGGCAGCCCACGCAGCCGAGCCGCGTCTTGCTCGCCGACAGCGGGGTGGCCGCGCCGCAGTGCGGGCAGCCCTCGGTGGCGTAGCTGGCCAGTGCGGGGAGCCAGTCGAACGCGAACGGATAGCGCCGTACCCCCCGTCGAATGTCGACCGGCACCCGCCATCCCGGCACCAGTACGGCGTGCAGCCGGAACGGGCGGATGTCGTGGCGAGCCTGGTACTTCTCGTCGATCTCCAGCAACCGACGGGCACGCTCCTCGCGGGTGCTCGCGGCGCGGGCCGCGAGCAGCTCGGCCCGGTCGGGGTGGGCCGTGGCGCGGCGCTCCAACGACCGCAGCGCGTCGTCGTAGTAGGCACGGGCGTGCGCGCGTTCCTGCTCATGAGCGTCCGATGCCTGGGTCGAGAGGGTGCTCCGCCGTCGGTCGGCCGCGGCGTCGAGAATGCGGTGCGCGTGCTCCACCGCTGCGCCGGCGGCGGCGAGCAGCGATGCGGGCGAGGCGCCGGTGTCAACGGCGCGCGGGGCGCGCTGCAGCCGGGCCACGTCGTTGTCGCTCAGCGGCAGCCCCGACCGCGCGTCGACCCAGCACTCCAGCCGCTCCTGGTAGCACTCCTCGGCTGACACGGTGTATGTGACTAGCGCGCCGACCCGCAGCACCGGACGGGTGACCCGAGCGGGCAGGCCCGTGACGTCGATCCGCCCGTGCTCCACCGGGAACTGCTCCCGGACCCGGTCCTGCAGGTAGTCGGCGCCCGGTGCCGGGGTGGTCGGAGCGGCGAGCGCGACCACCCCGGCGTCGCCGCCGGTCAGCGTCGCGTCGGCCGCCCGGATCAGCACCGGATGACCCGTGGCGAGCAGCACCGTGCCGTCCTCGCGAGCGACGTCGGGGTCGGACGTCACCATCAGCTCGTCGGGCAGGTCGAACTCGGCGGCCACCGCGGGCGGCAGCATCACGAGCGTGCCGTCCATCGCCGGCTCGGTGAGCCCACCGTGGTCATCGACGTAGCGCAGCCAGAACTGCAGGCCCGGATCCATGTTCAGTCCTCCCCCACCAGCTGGTCGACCGCACCCCGGGTGCGCAGGTAGTCGCTGCGCGCTCGGGCCAGCTCGGCGCCCAGACCGTCGAGCGAGGCAGCGAACGCGGCGTCGTCGGCGGCGGTGACATAAGCGGTGAACACCGAGGACTCGAAGTCGAAGTCGTCGGTGACCCGGCCCAGGATCATGTCCAGCTCCCCGACAACCAGCTCGAAGAGGTTGATCTTCGACTCCAGCACGTGCAGGATGCGCTCCTCGATGGTGCCGCGGGACACCAGGTTGGCGAGCAGGACGTCGTGCTCCTGCCCCACCCGGTGCAGCCGGCCCAGGCGCTGCTCGATCTGCATCGGGTTCCACGGCAGATCCATGTTGATCATGACGTGGCAGAACTGCAGGTTGCGGCCCTCGCCGGCCGACTCGGTGGACAGCAGGACCGGCACGTCGCCCGCGAATGCCGCGACCGCGGCGTCCTTGTCGCGCCGGGACAGGCTGCCGTGGTAGCAGGCTGTCGGGATGCCGGCCGCGGCGACCTCCGCGGCGATCGCGTTGAGCGTGTGCCGGAACGCGGTGAACACCAGCACCTTCTCCCCGCGGTCGACGTGGATGCGCAGCCGGGACAGCAGCTCGTCGGTCTTGCGAGGCCGTTCGATCGCCCGTGCGCGATCGGCGAGATCGCGCCACCCGACCTTGTCGAGGGTGGGCGCCGCCGCGGCCGGGCTGGAACCGGCCAGCCGCGTCAGGCTGCGCAGCGTCAGCCGCTGGGTCGGCGCCGCGCCGCGGGCCTCGTCGCGGATCCGGGCGGTGAGCTCGGAATACAGCGAGCACTCGGCGTCACACGGCGTGACCAGGACGGTTTCGGCCAACCGCTGCGGCAGCAGCACCGCCACCTCGCTGCGCCGGTGTCGCACCATGATCTGGCGAGTGCGGGCGCGCAACGCCGCGACGTTGCGCAAGGCCTCGACCCCGGAGTCGGCGGAGCCGTGCGTGCGGCGGAACTGGGCGGCCGTGCCGAGCATGCCCGGCGCGACGAGGTTGACCAGCTCGTAGAGATCCTGCAACCGGTTCTCCACCGGGGTGGCGGTCAGCAGCAGCAGGTACCGGGTGCGCAACGCGCGGGCCAGCTTCCCCGAGGCGCTGGCCGGGTTGCGCAAGCGGTGGGCCTCATCGACGATCACCACGTCCCATCGCTCGTCGGTGACCGCCGACTTGAGCGGGTCGCGCCGGGCCGCGGCCAGCGACGCCAGCACCACTGGGCGGTCCGCGCTCGTCTCCCAGCCGCCGCGGGCCGCGATCGTGGTGGGCAGGGCGAACTTACGCTCCAGCTCCTCACGCCACTGGCCCACCAACCCGGCCGGAATGATGACGAGCGCACGGTCGGCCAGCCCCCGCATCCGCAGCTCCGAGAGCACCAGCCCGGCCTCGATCGTCTTGCCCAGACCGACCTCGTCGGCAAGGATCGCCCGCCCCCGCATCCGGCGTAGCACCGTCTGCATCGTGGCGAGCTGGTAGTCGAACGGGGTGAAACTCAAGCGGGACGCCGACAGGACCGTGTCGAACCCCGGCCGGCTCCACACCTCGCCCGCCTCGTCGACCAGCACCGTCCGTCGCGGATCCACCTCCGACGAGCAGGCCAGCCGTTCAAGCAGCGGCGCGTACAGCGCCTGCACCTCGGCACTCACCACCGGGTGCTCCACCAGACCAACGGACATGCCCGCCCCTCTCGTCCATGACGAGGCGCACGCTATCGGGGCCCACCGACAATCCGGGCCATCAGGGGCCGGAATGTCGCCGCCTGCCAGAATCAGCCCATGAGCGACCAGGCCGGTCTGTTCGACCTGCCCGACCCGGTACCGCCGAGGCCACCGACCCGCTCGGGCCGCGGGCGGGCTCGGGAAACCGTCGCGCGCACCGTCGTCGCCGATGTGTCGGTGCACGACGCCGGCGTGCTGCGCGCCGAGGCGTTGCGTGCTCTGGATCACAGCGTCGTGATCGGCGAGGCCGCCGACGCCGAAGACGACGACCTACCGGATCCGCAGGAGGAGATCTCCACGAGCCCGGCCGCCGCGGTGCAGTGGTGCGTCGAGCCGACCATGGGCATGAGACCGTTGCTCGAGTCCGGTGCGGTCCGGATCGACATGATCGACCTCTCCGTCAAGGAGACGTTCGCCGGGCTGGTCCGGGTGGCCTGGACGGTGACTGTCAAGATCCTCGACGCCGCGGCGGTACGGGAGCTGGCGCTGACGGCGTGCCCGGCCACCGACGTGGCTACCCACACCGAAGACGTGGCTACCCACACCGAAATCGAGCAGAGCTTCGCTACCGCCTGGCATTGGGCCGCGGACCCGCACGCGCCGCTCGCTGCCATCCCCGGCGTGACCTGGACGTCCGTCGAGGTCACCGTCGAGCAGGTGCTAGCCCGCGCGCGGTGACCGGCTTCAGTCGTATACGCCGAGCAACCCTCGGCGTCGCGAACGGGACACCACTGTCGTCAGACCCCGGCCATAGTAGCGCTGCTCCAGCGTCAACGAACTATCGAAAATCCTCAGGTCCCGTTCGGCGCCAAGGGCCACCACGCGGAACCCGGCAGTCGGCCGCGGTCGAGTACGCCAACTTGGGTCGGCCCTATTCTGCGCTTCGCTCCGATCGCTTTCGCTGTTTGCGCCGTCCCTTCGGATCAGTCCTTCAGCAATTGGCTGCACCCGGGCCGAACGTCACGCCCAGTACCGCTGCCGCGCCCCGCAGGCTCAGCCCGTCGATGTGCACCAAGCGCCGCGCAGCCTGCCGCAGGCGCTTTGCTGCGCCCCGGCTCAACTCCTCCGCCTTGGCCTGCTCACTACGCGCCCCAGCCGCCAATTCGACGGCCTCGGGCCACTCCTTTCCCAGGCACGGCATCTGTTTCCCAATCTGGCTCACCACGTATGACGACACTGTGTGCCGGAGCAGCGGCGTATGGTGCTCACCGCAACCGCATCGCCAGATCTCATGTTCGCCGCCCTGCTGGGCAAGATACGCGCCAAGATCCCGCAAACAGCGCGCGAGTGACATTTAATTCCACGCCGAACCCTCGACGACGTCACTTGGCCGAGCGCTGCCCAATCCCACTCACAGCACCACGGGAAGCTATGGCAGCCCGAGAGCCGGTCCGTGGCGGCCCCTGCGAGCCCGGTTCTCCGGGCCCAGGCCGAGATTTGTGGACTTGCAACCGCCCCGCCGGTCGCGCTGGAGGCGACCCACGTCCGCGCTCTTGAATGGCTCGATCTCGCCGACCTGCACGGCACGCGGCCAGCCTTAGATGATCGGCATCTGGTGGCACGCAGCGTAGGCTGACATGGTGTCACCGTCGGATGCTGCCGAACGGCTGTCGGTCGCCCTGGAGCTTTACGAGGTAGGCGAACGGATGCTGCGGCAGCGACTCCGGCGGGAGCGACCGGACGCGGCACCCGATGAGATCGACGCGGAAGTCGGCGCCTGGCTGCGGCGGCGGCCCGGCGCCGAGCACGGTGACCATCCTGGCCCGCGGTCTGCCCGAAGCCCGTGAACCGTGTCCCCGTGAACCGTGTCGAGGCCGCGCTGCGGGGAATCGCCTCCGACCTGAATGCGCTGCGTGTCGGCTGGGCGCTCGTGGGCGGGTTCGCGGTGTCGGTGCGGACCGAACCCCGCTTCACCCGTGACGTCGACGTGGCCGTTGTCGTCGACGACGATCCGGCTGCCGAGCGGCTGGTCCGATCACTCATCGAGAAGGGATATCGCCTCGACGCCATCGTCGAGCAGGACTCCGTTGGCCGGCTGGCCACTGCACGGATGATCAGTCCCGGCGCCGACAGGCTGGGCGTCGTAGTGGACGTCCTGTTCGCCACGGCTGGCATCGAACCTGAGATCGTCGCGGCCGCGGAGGTCCTCGAGGTGCTGCCCGGCATCGTCATGCCGGTCGCCACCGCAGGCCACCTGGTGGCACTGAAGTTGCTCGCCCGCGACGATGACACGCGACCCCAGGACGCCGCAGACCTCCGCGCCCTGCACGGCGTGCTCGGCGCCGCCGATCGCACCGCTGCGCGCACGGCCACCGAGCTGATCGTCGAGCGCGGCTTCGCCCGCGGACGACCGCTAACGGCACTGGCGGAGGCGTTCCTCGCGGGGTAGCTCGGGAGGGACCGCGGGGTCAACCGGACCAGAGAGGGCTGCTCACCATCTGCACGGACATTTTCGAGGCATCGGCGAGGGCCTGGTGGACGACGGGTAAGCCGCAGCAAGGTGACAGCTGGTCCTCACTGGCTGTGGTGTCGAGGGCGAAGCGCAGCCGAATTCCCCGGAAGCCGACTGGTGCGTCCTTGGCGACCCGAGGGTCGCACCGACGTCTCCGGACGGCAGCAGCAGCTGCCGGTGGCAAGGATCGTGCTGTCCGGGCTGAATGTCATCTGACTGACCCGGCTGGTGTGGCCGACAAGCAGCGGCCCTTCGTTGACGACCATCGTGGTGGTGAGGGCCGGAGCCGTCGACGGAGATGGCCCATTGGCCGAGGGCGACGAGTCGGCGGAGCGTGGGAGCCAGCTAGTGGCGAGACTTGATCTTAGTCTTGTGTTATGGCGGGGATCGTGGGGTCGGCGGAGTCGTTCGCGCGGGGGTTGGTGGATGCGGTGGCCGAGGTGGCGGTGGTCCTTGATGAACGGGCCCGCCGGTTGTTGCTGGGAGCGGCCGCGTGCTACCCAGTACTCGCGCACAGAACGCTGCGCGTCTACAACAACCCGAGAGATTCCCGGCGGCACTGGAACCGGCTGGGGACAACCCGCAGCGAGTAGACCGGCAGCCGAGCACGCCGAACGCCTCGCGCACGACGGCATTACGGACAACCCGGCGCCGCTGAACTGGCATGTGGCTTAGCCGCGACCGCACTCGCTTCTCGGCAGCGTCGGAAATTCGTCTGTGTCTGACGGTCCAACTCCGGACAAGCGTTGATCGCCCAGCCTCGCAAGGTCAGCAGACCGGCTCGTTGCCATCTCGGGTGGAATGGCTGGCCAGCCAACGACGGATCCGGTTACCGGCGTCCCGCGCCGTGTGACAGCAGCATCATGGTCCAACGTCATGTCGCACCACCTTTGATTTCGACGCCGGACCCGCCGCGCGGGCGATGTTGGACGCCGGGCCCGGGCGATCAGGCCACCCGACGGAGCCAGCTGCACGGTCAGCTCAGCTCCCAGTGATCGGGCCAGGCTCTCGAGGACGGGCAACGCGGGCCGGCCCACCACAAGACTCGGCTGACCGCGCAGACCAAAGCGTCCCGCAGCACGGTGATGTGGTCGGTGGCGGTGTTGTCGGGTAGCCCCGGTGTCGGACTTCCGTTTCCTCGCGCCATCGGATACGGCAGGTGTGGTGGTTGCCCTGTCCGGCGAGCTGCCCAAGCGGGTTGCCCGTCTGGATCGGCGCTGAAGCAGGTGCGGCGCTGTGATGCTCACTGGATTGGGACGGTTGTGCTCGCCGGGCCACGTACCCTCGGGTCATGAGCGTCGCCGCGGGGTCGCTGTTGGAGTTCGACGACTCCTACGCCCGCGAGCTGCCCCGCTTGTCCGTGCCGTGGACGGCGGTATCGGTGCCGGCGCCGACCCTGCTGATGCTTAATGAGGAACTGGTCACCGAGCTGGGTGCCGACGCCGAGGCGTTGCGGGAGCCGGTCGGCGTCGCGTTGCTCGTCGGCGACGTGGTCTGCGACGGGGTGTGCCCGGTCGCGCAGGCCTATGCCGGTCATCAGTTCGGTGGCTACGTGCCCCGGCTGGGAGACGGCCGGGCGCTGCTGCTCGGCGAGCTGGTCGACGGTGCAGGGCGCTGCCGCGACCTGCATCTGAAGGGCTCCGGTCGTACCCCGTTCGCCCGGGGTGGGGACGGGAAAGCGGCCGTCGGGCCGATGCTGCGGGAGTACGTGATGGGCGAGGCGATGCACGCGCTGGGCATCCCCACCAGCCGGGCGCTCGCGGTGGTGGCCACCGGCGAGCAGGTCGTGCGGGAGACGATACTGCCCGGTGCGGTGCTCGCGCGGGTCGCGGCGAGCCATCTGCGCGTCGGCACCTTCCAGTACGCCGCCGCGTCGGGTGACCCGGCGCTCGTCCGCAAGCTGGCTGACTACGCGATCGCGCGCGACCATCCCGACACGGCCGAGGCGGCCAACCCCTACCTGGAGTTCTACCGGCGCATCGTCGACGCGCAGGCATCGCTGATCGCCCGCTGGATGCTCGTCGGGTTCGTGCACGGCGTCATGAACACCGACAACATGACGATCTCCGGAGAGACCATCGACTACGGTCCCTGCGCGTTTATGGACACCTTCGACCCCGCGACGGTCTTCAGCTCGATCGACCACGGTGGCCGCTACGCCTACGGCAACCAACCCCGGATCGCGCAGTGGAACCTGGCGCGGCTGGGCGAGACGTTGCTGCCGCTGATCGACGGAAACACCGACACGGCGGTCGAGGCCGCCACCGACGCGATGAGCTCGTTCGCCCAGCGCTACGAGGGCTACTGGACAAGCGGCATGGCCACCAAGCTCGGTCTCGACGCGCCGGACCGACCGCTGATCCAGGACCTGCTGGCGCTGCTGCACACCCAGCGCGTGGACTTCACGCAGTTTTTCCGGGCGCTGTCGTCGCACCTGTGGCCACACCCGGCGCGATCCCTGTTCACCGAGCCCGAGGCGTTCGACGCGTGGGCGAGGCGGTGGCAGGCCCTGCTGGCACGGGACCGAAACGCCGTAACGGCAGCCATGGACCGGGTCAACCCGGTCTACATCCCGCGCAACCATCGGGTGGAGGAGGCGCTGACCGCCGCCACCGACGGCGACATCGCGCCGTTCCGCCGCCTCGTCGAGGTCGTTGCCCGTCCGTTCATCCAGCGTCCAGGCCTGGAGCGCTACGCCGAGCCGGCACCCACGAACTGCGGTCCCCACGTCACCTACTGCGGCACCTGAGACGTGGCGTTCCAGTAGGCGCTCTGCGTCATCACCAGCTCAAGGTGGTCGTCGATGCTCGGGCGACCACCGAGCAGCCCTGCGTTCCGCAGTTGATGGGCGCATGAGGGGCGTCGGCGTGTGGCCGGAACAAAGCCAGCGATCAGAGCAACCTGCACGCGAGCAGGGTTATGGGGCCGATCACGGCGCGATCTTCGAAATCGCACGCACGGCATCGGTGCGGTCGGCGAGTTCGGTTCACCGTGGGGTCGCGAGCTTGAGATCGGCGAACGTCTTGAGCGGGCGGCGCAGCGGGCGGAGTCCGTGCGACCGATCTCGGCGAGCCGCCGAACGGCCGCGCAAGGGCTCCCCTTAATGACCGACGGCGAGCGAGAACACGAACCTAGCTCCCAGCCTCAGAGAGTTTCCTAGAGCCCCTCGGTCCCTAGAAGCTCGACACTTGAGCAGAGTTTTCGGGCGGGTGTAGCTTGCGGTCCGTGCGCTCCACTTCCACCCGCCGACACCACGTCTGACCAGCCACTTTCGAGTGGCATACCGGTCGCGACAGCGGCCCGCCCTTGGCGCAGCGGCCAGCAGCCGTCGGTCT
>JBOHGX010000114.1:0-4178 GCA_050700255.1 Pseudonocardiaceae bacterium | reverse complement strand
GGTGCGGTATTACGGTCCGGACGGGAGACGGCACTCGGCGCCACGGACATTCGAGCGCAAGTCGGATGCGACGAAGTACCTAGCGCTGGTGGAGGCCAAGATCACGCGGGAGGACTGGGCCGATCCCGACCGCGGCCGGGTACTTCTCGGTGATTATGCGGATAAATGGATCAGCGAGCGGGCTGGCCTTCGCCCGTCGACCGTCCAGCTCTACCGCCGCTTACTCAACAAGTACGTGAGACCCGAGCTGGGTGAGTACCCGTTGAATCGTCTGACGACAGCTGGCTTGAGGGAGTGGCGGGCCACCTTGCTGCACCAGGGTGTCGCCCAGACGATCGTCGCCAAGTCGTACCGGCTGTTGCGTGCCGTGCTGACGACAGCGGTCGAGGACGATCGGCTCCTGGTTCGCAACCCATGTCGCATCCGGGGAGCAGATCGGGAAACACCCGAGGAACGACCGGTCCTTACCGTCGCCCAGGTCTTTCAGCTGGCCGACCGAATGCCTCGCCCGCAGCTGCACACCTTCATCCTCGTCGCCGCCATGTGTTCGCTCCGGTGGGGCGAGATCACCGGACTTCGAAGGTGCGATGTGGATGAGGACGGCAGCCGCATTCACATCACGTCACAGTTGATCGAGTTGCCCGGTCAGGGTCCGATGCGGGGAGCACCGAAGTCCCGCGCCGGACGTCGGACAGTGACCGTTCCTCAAGCCCTGCGAGCGGACCTTGCCCGGCATCTGGCCGAGTACGTCGGACCGAACCCGGAGGACCTGGTGTTCACCATGAAGCGCGGAGGCCCGATGAGACGCGGTAACTTCAACCCAGCGACCAATTGGAAAAAGAATGTCACTGCGATTGGTGTTCCCAATCTGCACTTTCATGATCTGCGGCATACCGGAAACACTCTCGCCGCGGCGACGGGCAGTAGCCTGCGAGATCTTATGACCCGGATGGGGCATGACAGCCCTCGCGCCGCGATGATCTACCAACACGCCACCAACGCGGCCGACCAACTGATCGCGGATGGGCTGAGTCTGCTTATCGAGCGACACTGCAGAGATGGCCACTCAGGGCACGTAGAGGGCACAAATGATGAGGAAACCGATGCTTCCAAAGACAGCTCACTGCCGCACGCCATTGATGAACTGCAGTAATGGACTGGAGCGGGTGACGGGAATCGAACCCGCGTCTAGAGCTTGGGAAGCTCTCATTCTACCATTGAACTACACCCGCGATGCGCCGAGCCTAGCATGAGCAACGCCGCTACCCGACGTCCACTCGATGTCAGTGCACGCGGCTAGGGTGTGGCCGTGCTGCTGTCCGACCGTGACCTGCGGACCGAGATCGACGCCGGCCGCCTGGGCATCGAGCCGTTCGACGAGAAGATGCTCCAGCCCTCGAGTATCGATGTACGGCTGGACCGCTTCTTCCGGGTCTTCGTCAACACCAAGTACACCCACATCGACCCGTCGCTGCAGCAGGACGAGCTGACCTCGCTGGTGGAACCGGAGGGTGACGAGCCGTTCGTGCTCCATCCCGGCGAGTTTGTGCTCGGCTCGACGTTTGAGCAGCTCACGTTGCCCGATGATTTGGCCGGGCGGCTCGAAGGAAAGGCACTCGCAGTCGATACCCCGATCCCCACCCCGCAAGGCTGGCGGACGATGGGCGAGCTGAGGGTTGGCGACGAGGTGTTCGGTGCTGATGGCCACGCATCCCCCGTGGTTGCCGCGACTGAGGTCATGACCGGCCATACCTGCTATGAGGTGCTGTTCTCCGACGGCCAGAGCATCGTCGCCGATTCCGGCCACCTCTGGTTGACCATGACCAAGTCCGCCCGCAAGCACTTCGGCCGGGCTGCACTGCGCACCACGGCTGAACTGGCCGGCTCGCTGCGTGCCAACAAGGAGTGCAACCACCACGTCGTTCTCGCCGACGCGGTGCGGTATCCCGAGCAGCCGTTGCCGATCGACCCCTACGTGCTCGGTACCTGGCTGGGTGACGGCACCAGCACCTCGACAAGTGTGCTCCGAGGACTCGGGCTGCTCGGTAACAAGTACGTTCCCGAGCTGTACCTGCGGTCTTCGATACCGCAGCGCCTGGCGCTGCTGCGGGGGCTGATGGATTCTGACGGATACGTCGACACTCAGGGCCGCTGCGAGTTCGTCAGCATCCGGGAGAATCTCGCCGACGCCGTCCTCGAACTGGCTGCGAGTTTGGGGCTGCGCCCGGTGAAGCGGAAGAAAAGAGTGACTTTCCGCGGTGTTGATCACGGCGTGGCGTTCCAGGTGAAGTTCACGCCACACCTGAACGTATTCCGCTTAGAGCGGAAGGTGGCTCGTGTGAAAGACGGCCCGGTACAGCGTTTCCGCGCGATCACAGACGTGCGTGAGGTGCCCACCCGCCCAGTCCGCTGCATCGAGGTCGACGCCCAGGACGGTCTCTTCCTGGCCGGGCCGACGTTCATCCCCACCCACAACTCAAGTCTGGGCCGTCTCGGTTTGCTGACGCACTCCACGGCGGGCTTCATCGATCCCGGGTTCATCGGCCACATCACCCTGGAGCTGTCCAATGTGGCCAACCTGCCGATCACGCTGTGGCCGGGCATGAAGATCGGGCAGCTGTGCCTGTTCCGGCTGTCCAGCCCGGCCGAGCATCCGTACGGCAGCGCTGGGGTGGGTTCCCGTTACCAGGGCCAGCGGGGGCCCACGCCGTCACGGGCCTATCTCAACTTCCAGCGCATCGACACCCGCCGTCAATAAGCACTTGACGGAGGACTGCTCGTCAAGCAATAGTTGACGGCATGACGCTTGATGAACTCATTACCCAGACCCGGGAGCAAGCGAACGATCCGGAGCCGATCGGCCTGCTCGCGAGCGCGGCGCGCCGGCAGCAGGAGCTAGCCGACCTGGGGGAGAACCTGCTCGATCACTTCGTCCAGGAGGCGCGGGCCGCTGGGTGCTCGTGGTCTGAGATCGGCACCACGCTGGGCGTCACCAAGCAGGCGGCCCAGCAGCGACACTCCGCGTTGCGGTCGCTGATCGGTAAGTTCAAGGGCGGCGTGGAGTCCGCCCTCACGCGCGGGATGTTCACCCGCTTCACCCCCCCGGCGCGGCGAGTGGTCGTGCTGGCCCAGGAGCAGGCCCGGCGGTTACGCCATAACTACATCGGCACTGAGCACCTGCTGCTGGGCCTGCTGGCCGAAGGCGACGGCGTCGGTGCGCAGGCTCTTCAGGGTGCCGGCATCACGCTGGACGCTGCCCGTGCCGGGATCGCGGAGATCATCGGCTGCGGCGAGCAGGCGCCGAGCGGGCACGTGCCCTTCACTCCCCGCTCCAAGAAGGTGCGTGAGCTGGCGCTGCGCGAGTCACGTCATCTCAGTCACAATTACATCGGCACCGAGCACATCCTGCTCGGGCTGCTGCGGGAGGGGCAGGGCGTCGGCGCGCAGGTCATCGCCGCCACTGGTGCCCAACCCGCCCAACTCCGCGCCAACGTTCTAGCCCTGCTCGACAAGTAGTTCCCGCACCGCCATTCGGAGCCGAATAGCGGTCGCAAGCCTGAGCCGAGCGCTATTCGGAGCCGTTTGGCGGCGTCGGGCCACCGCGCTTGACGCTGGTGAGGAGCAGCTGGGCGACGTCGAGGACCTCGGCCTGGTTGCCGGCGGTGCCTTCGGCCTCGCGGGTGGTGAGGCCGTCAGTGAGCATCGTCCGGCAAAACGGACACCCGGTGGCGATCGCGGAGGTGTCGGTGGCGATCGCCTCGTCGACCCGGTCCAGGTTGACCCGCTTGCCGATGCGCTCCTCCATCCACATCCGGGCGCCCCCGGCACCGCAGCACATCGAACGGTCGGCGTGGCGCGGCATCTCGGTCAGCTGCGCGCCGGAGGCCCCGACCAGCTCACGCGGCGGCGAATACACCTCGTTGTGCCGGCCCAGATAACACGGGTCGTGGTAGGTGACCGCGCGCTCATCAGCACCATCTGAGGCGGGCACCGGCACCAGCCGCTTGTCGCGCACCAGCTGATTGAGCAGCTGGGTGTGGTGCACCACCTCGTAGTGCCCGTCCAGCTGCGGGTACTCCCGGCCCAGCGTGTTGAAGCAGTGCGGGCAGGTCGTCACGATCTTGCGACGCCCCGGCTCTCGCCCGTCAAACACCGTATTGAGCACCTCGACGTTCTGC
>JBOHGX010000113.1:0-5673 GCA_050700255.1 Pseudonocardiaceae bacterium | reverse complement strand
ATTGGCACCGGCGCGGGTGACCGGCAACTCCGGCGCCGCCTGCGACGCCACCTCAGACCAGTACGCCAGATCACCATCCAGACCACCGGCCCGAACATGGTCACTCAACAAGTGCGCCCACTGGACTAACGGGGTTCCGGTCGGCTCCAACTCCACCGGATTCCCGCGGCGAGCCTGCTGATAGACCGCTTCCAGATCACCCAGCAGGATCCGCCACGACACCCCATCAACCACGAGATGATGCACCGCGATGAACAGCACAGGCCGCCCGGCAGGTCCCCCGCTGAACAGCACAGCCCGCAGCAACGGGCCCTCGGAGAGATCCAGACCGGACTGGGCGGTAAGCGCGGCCTGTTCCATGGCCACCCGCCGGCCCTGCTCGTCCAGATCCGACAGGTCACACCGACCCAACACCTCAACCGGCTCGGTCAGCGCCACGTCTTGGCACCACTGACCCTCGACTCGGCAAAACCGCATCCGCAACGCCGGGTGCTGGACCACCAGCGCATCCACCGCCACCGACAACGCACCGGTGTCGACATCCTCGGCCAACTCCACAACGATGGACTGGTTGAAATACCCCAACGCACCGTAAGTCGAGAAAAACCACCGCTGAATCGGCGTCAGCGGTGCTGGACCCAACACCACCTCCTGCTCAACCCGCTCCGATCCTGTCTCCACCACAGCCACCGCCGCCAACTCAGCGACCGTCTGCTGCAGGAAGATGTCCTTGGACGTCACCCGCACCCCCGCCTGACGGGCCCGGGAAACCAGCTGGATGCTCACAATCGAGTCCCCACCCAACTCAAAGAAGTTGTCGTGGACCCCGACCCGCTCCACACCCAGCACCTGTGCCCAGACCTGGGCCAGGGTGTGTTCGATGGTTGTGCGAGGGGCGATGTACTCCGACACCGGCTCGAGCCGGTCGGGGGCTGGTAACGCACCGCGATTCAGCTTTCCGTTGGCACTCAACGGCAACTCATCGAGTGTCATGAACACCGCAGGCACCATGTAATCGGGCAAGCTTTGCTTCAACCAGGACCGCAGTTCCGTTGACGTGGGCCCGGTTGGACCGGCCGACACGACATAAGCCACCAGCCGCTGGTGGCCGCTCTCGCTCTCCCGGGCGACCACGACGGCCTCGGCGACGTCGGCATGGCGTGCCACCGCAACTTCGATCTCACCCAGCTCGATGCGGAATCCCCGAATCTTCACCTGGTGATCTGACCGGCCCTGGTACTCCAGCTCGCCGCCGGTGTTCCACCGCACGACATCGCCGGTGCGGTACATCCGCGCACCCGGAGCCCCGAACGGGTTGGCCACAAACCGGGCCGCGGTCAACCCCGGACGCCGCAGGTATCCTCGCGCCAGCCCCACCCCGGCGATGTACAGCTCACCGGACACGCCCACTGGAACCGGCTGCAACGCCGCGTCCAGCACATACACCTGCGTGTTCCAGATGGGCCCGCCGATGGAAGGAATACCACCCGGAGCCAACGGATCGCTCCAGGTCGCTACAACCGTCGACTCGGTCGGCCCGTAAGAGTTAATCATCCGCCGGCCCGGGGCCCACCGCTCGACCAGCTGGGCCGAACACACGTCCCCGCCCACGATCAACGTCTGGAACAACGTCAGCTCCACCGCCGCCTGCACAGGCACAGTCGCCAGCGCGGCGGGCGGGATCAACGCATGGGTCACCCGCTGCTCGGCCAACACCCGCGCCAGCTGCTCCCCGAGCAAAGGACCCGGAGGCGGTACCACCAGCGCTGCCCCCACCGGCAGCGACATGCACAACTCCAACACCGACGCGTCGAAACTCGGCGAGGAGAACTGCAACACCCGATCTCCAGGTGCCACCGCATACCGCTCCACCTCCGCGGCGGAGAAACTTGCCAAACCAGCGTGGGTGACCACCACACCCTTGGGACGCCCGGTCGAGCCCGAGGTGTAGATCACATAGGCTGGCTGGGTCGGCAATAACGGCGCCACACGATCCGCGTCGGTCAGATCACCGTCGCCCATCACGGCCACCGCGGACACCACTGCGGGATCGTCTAGGGCCAGCACCGGGACCTCCTCCATCCCGGCCACACACCGCGTCACATCACCCCGGGCCATATCACCCAGGGTCAGCACCGCGACCGGCGCCGCGTCCGCCACCATGAACGCGATCCGCTCAGCCGGATACGCGGGGTCGATGGGCAGGTACGCGGCCCCAGCCTTGACCACGGCCAATTGCGCTACCACGATGTCCACCGACCGTGGCAGCGCCAACCCGACCACTCGCTCGGGACCGGCACCCCGCTCCACCAGCAACCGCGCCAACCGGTTCGCTCGCGCATTCAATTCCGCGAAGCTGACGACCCTGCCCTCGACAATCGCGGCCGGCGCATTCGGCGTCCGCAGGACCTGGGTTTCGAACATCTCCGCCAACGTGAAAGCCGGTACGGTCCGGTCAGTGTCATTCCACTCCACCAGCACCCGGTCACGTTCGACATCGGCGAGCAACGGCAATCCCCATACCACCTGGTCGGGGTCGGCAGCGATCCCGCCCAGCAATGCCAGTAGGTGACTGGCCATTCGTTGGATGGTGTCGGTGTTGAATAGGTCGGTGTTGTATTGGAATGCGCCGGTGAGTGTGTCACCGGATTCTTGGAATTCGATGGTGATGTCGTAGTTGGCGGTGGTGACTGGCAGCTCGAGGTCTTGGACTTGCAGGCCGGGTAGCTGCGGTGGCTGGGTGGCGGTGTTCTGGAGGACGATCATGGCTTGGAACAGGGGGGAGCGGCTGGTGTCTCTGGTGGGTGCGAGTTCGTCGACGAGTCGTTCGAAGGGCACGTCTTGATGGGCTAGTGCACCGAGGACGGTGTTTCGCACCCCGGTGAGGAATTCCAGGAAGCTGTGCCGGTCATCGATTTTGGAGCGCAGTACCAGGGTGTTGACGAAAAATCCGATCAGCCCGTGGAGCTCGGTGCGTTCGCGACCGGAGACTACGGTGCCTACTGCGATGTCGTTTTGGCCTGACCAGCGGCTCAACAGCAGTTGGCAGGCGGCCACCAGGGTCATGAACAGGGTGGCGTCTCGGTGGCGGCCGAGTGCTTTGAGCCCGGTGGTCACCTTCGCGGGCACCACGAACTCGTGGATGGCACCGGCAGCGGTGCGCACCGCCGGGCGGGCCCGGTCGGTGGGCAGCTCCAGTGGCGCCACGCCGTCCAGCGCACCGCGCCAGTAGGTCAAGAGCTGCTCCAGCGCTGGACCGGAGAGTTGTTGTCGTTGCCAGGCCGCGAAGTCGACGTACTGCACCGGCAACGGCGCCAGGTCAGCCACCTCGTGACACACGGCGGCTCGATACAGCGCGCGCAGCTCGTCGATGAGCACACCCATCGACCACCCGTCGGTGATGATGTGCGGCATGATCAGGATCAGCGCATGGTCACCGGCGCCCAATCGCACGAGCTGCACTCGCATCAGCGGTGCCTGGCTGAGGTCGAACGGCTCGCTGCTGTGTGCGGCCAGGACCTGTTGCAGCTGGGCTTCGCGTTCGGACTCGGCCAATCCCGACAGGTCGGCCACCGGCGTTGACACCGGATACGGCGGGCACACGATCGGCACTGCCCGCCCATCGACCTGTTCGAAGGTGGTGCGCAGTGACTCGTGGCGGGCCACCAGCGCGGTGAACGCAACATCCAGCGCATCGAGGTCTAGTGGCCCCCGCAACCGCAGCCCGACCCGGGTGACGTACTCGGTACTGTCCGGGGCGAATTCATGCAAGAACCACAACCGCTGCTGAGCGAACGACAGCTGGGCACAAAACGGGGCTAGCTCGCCGTCTCGAGCGAAGACAGGAATCGTCGATACCCCATCGGACTCGGTGGGTATCGCAGCGGCGAGTTCGGCGACGGTGGCGTGGGTGAACATCGCCCGTGGGGACAGCTCCACGCCGAAAGCGGCCTGCAGTCGCGACGCTACCTGGATGCTGAGGATGGAGTCGCCACCGAGTTCGAAGAAGTTGTCTTCGATGCCGACCCGGTGCACTCCCAGGACCTGGGCCCAGACGTTGGCCACCACGGCCTGGGCCTCGGTACGAGGCGCCACGTAGGCTGCAGTACCGTTGGCGGCCCAGTCCGGTGCGGGCAGCGCCTGGCGATCCAGCTTGCCGTTGGCATTGAGCGGTAATTCGTCCACCACCACAAACGCCGCGGGCAGCATGTAGTCGGGCAACACCGCTGCTGCGTGGGCCCGCAACCGTGACACATCCACCGACTCGTTGGCCACCACATAGGCCACCAGCCGTTTGGTGCCTATGGCCTCCGCCACGACGACAGCGACCTGAGCCACCTGCGGATGAGCCGCGAGCACGGACTCGATCTCACCGAGCTCGATGCGGAACCCGCGAATCTTGACCTGCTCATCAACCCGACCCAAGAACACCAACTCACCCTCGGCGTTCCAGCGCACCAGGTCCCCGGTGCGATACATCCGCTGCCCAGCCGACCCGAAGGGGTTGGCGACAAACCGGGCCGCAGTCAGCCCCGCACGACCCAGATACCCCCGCGCCAACCCGGCCCCGGCCAGATACAGCTCACCAGCAACCCCCACCGGCACCGGCCGCAAGCCGGCATCCAGCACATAGGTGCGGGTATTGGGAATCGGCCGGCCAATCGGGGGCACCCCCGCCGCAGTCAGCGGCGCAGTCCACGTCGCCACCACCGTGGACTCAGTCGGCCCGTAGGCGTTGATCAATCGCCGGCCCGGTGCCCACCGGGTCACCAACTCCGCCGGACACGCCTCCCCACCCACGATCACCGTGCCGAACTCGGGCAACCCGCTGACCGCGACCTGCTGGGCCACGGTGGCCAACGCCACCGGCGGAATCAACGCGTGCGTGACCCGATACCGGTCGAGTACCTCGACGAGCTGATCACCCAGCAACGGGCCCACCGGGGGCACCACCAACGCCGCGCCGGCCGGCAGCGACATGCACAACTCCAGCACCGACGCATCGAAACTGGGAGAGGAGAACTGCAACACCCGATCACCCGGGCCCACCTGGAAATGCTCGGCCTCCGCAGCGGCAAAACTGGCCAATCCAGCATGGGAGATCACCACACCCTTGGGCCGACCCGTCGAGCCAGAGGTGTAAATCACATACGCGGGATGCGCCACGGCCAGTGGCGATCCTTGATCAGCGTCGGTGAGAGTTCCGTCGGGCATCGCTGCCATCGCCGCCGCGGTGGCAGGGTCATCGAGCACCAGCACGCTGTCCTGCACCAGCGCGGGCAGCTCAGAGGCCACCTCGGCCACGGTCAACACCAACACCGGACGAGCGTCAGCGAGCATGAACCCGATCCGCTCGACCGGGTAATCCGGATCGACCGGCAAAAACGCCGCCCCCGCCTTGGCCACCGCCAGCTGCGCCACCACCATCACCACCGAACGCGGCAACACCAGCGCCACGATCCGCTCCGGACCCGCACCCCGGGCAATCAACAACCTCGCTAACCGGTTCGCCCGCGCATCCAACTCCGCGAAACTGAGCACCCCACCCTCAGAGATCACCGCCGGCGCATCCGGTGTCCGCGCCACCGTCCCCGCCACCAACTCCGCCAACCCGACCACCGGCACCTCACGGTCGGTGTCATTCCACTCCACCAACACCCGAGACCGCTCGGC
>JBOHGX010000112.1:0-3691 GCA_050700255.1 Pseudonocardiaceae bacterium | reverse complement strand
GGTAGTCGTGGATGCTGTTGTGCAGGTCGGCGCCGCCAGCCAGCACCATGGTGCTGGTACCGGCGCGCAGCTCCTTGCAGGCCAGGTCGATCGCGGCCAGCGCGGAGGCACAGGCGGCGTCCACGGTGTAGTTGGCGCCACCGAGATCCAGCCGGTTGGCGATCCGACCGGCGATCACGTTGGCCAGTACTCCCGGAAAGGAGTCCTCGGTCAGCTTTGGCAGCTGCGCGTCCAGCTCGGGCGGCAGCGTCCCGTGGTAGGCCGGGTAGAAGGAACGGAACCCGTAGGCATTGGCCAGGTCGGTGCCCGCTTCAGCGCCGAAGATCACCGACGTGCGGTCCCGGTCGAAGGCCCGCTGCGCGTATCCGGCGTCGCCCAGTGCCCGAGCGGCCACCTCCAGTGCTAGCAGCTGAACCGGTTCGATGCTGGCCAGCGCCGCCGGGGGAATGCCATAGGCCAGCGCATCGAATGGGATATCCGGCAGAAAGCCGCCCCACTTCGCGGGCTCGCAGTACACGGCCGGATCCCACCGGTCTACGGGCACCTCAGTGACCGCGTCCACTCCGGCCAACACGTTGGCCCAGTAGTCAGGCAGATCCCCAGCACCCGGGAACACTCCGGCCATGCCGACGATCGCCACGTCCAGCGGCTGAGCCTGCACTGACTGGGCTTGGCAGTCATTGTCGGTCGACTCGACCTCCAGCTCAGCGACCCTGGCGGCCAGGAAGCCGGTGGCACCCTCGGTGACCTGATTGTGCAAGGCCTCGATGGTCGTGATCGTCGAGCGCAGTGTGGCTGCCTCGCCGAGCATGACCATGCCATTTTCGTGCTGGGTCTGTTCGTCCACCGCGACCAGCGCATCGCCGTCGCGGCGCAGCCCCTTGCTGGCGATCCGTAACCGGCCGAGGTTGAGCCGCTCCAGCTCGGCCCACATCTGGTCGCGCGGCACCCCATCGGCCACCAACCGGGATTGGGTTTCGCTGAAAGTGCGCACGTACGGCGAGTCCGCGCAGCGAGTGGCATGGCCGGGCGCGGTTTCCAGCAGCACGGTGCGGTCACAGGCCAGCGCGGCCTGCTGGAACCCTGGCCGGATGGCCCCGGCCGTTACTGCCTGCTGGGTGAACAGGTACGCGGTGCCCATCAGCACACCGATCCTGGCGCCCCGCTCAACCAGCGGCGCGGCCAACGTGGCGACCATCGCCGCCGAGCGCTCGTCGTGGATGCCCCCGGCGAACAGCACCTGCATCTGGCCGGCGCACCCATGCGCGTCGTCATACTCGAGCAATCCCTGGACTTGGATTTCCCACAGCGGGAAGCTGGCCCGCGGTCCGACGTGCCCGCCGCATTCCCGGCCTTCGAACACGAACCGCCGGGCACCCTCGGCCAGGAAACGGTCCAGCAGACCGGGGGAGGGCACGTGCAGGAACGTCTCGATCCCAGCCTCCTCCAGCGGCACTGCCTGCGCCGGCCGCCCCCCGGCGATCAGCGCGTACGGTGGCCGCACCTCGTGCACTGCGGCCAGCTGCGCCTTCCGGATCTCCGGTGGGACGAACCCGAGGATCCCCACCCCCCATGGCCGCGTTCCCAGCTGGGCGGCGGTCTGCTGCAGCAACAACCGCGCCTGCTCACCGCTGCTCAGCGCCAGAGCCAGGAACGGCAACCCGCCTGCCTCCGCCACTGCCGCGGCGAATCCGGCTTGGTCGCTGACCCGGGTCATCGGCCCCTGTACGACCAGCGGCCGTCCGCCCCCTGCCGTGTGTCGCTGGGCGTTGGGTAGCTGATCAATGATTGCCGCGCGGACGGCCGTCACGACACCGCCTGCGGTCACGTACCGGTGCGCCAACGGAGCGGTCAGCGCGCCGTCCTGGCCTATGGGCAGCGCCCGCAGGTCCCGGGCGCCCAGTCGAGCAGCGACCGTGTCCGGGTCCACCGCCGGCAGGTCCGGGCGCGTGTAGAGCCGATGGCCACCGATGACAGCGGTCTCGGCGCCGTCCATCGCCCGGATCGCCGCAGCGACATCAGCCGGCAAATCGGCCTCGGTCACCAGTGCCAGCTGCGTGTCCAGTACCACCCCGGCCGCGCCGCCGGCCACCGCCGCCGCCGCTGTGTGTGGCCCGATCCCGCCGGCGGCCCAGATCGGAATGTCGATCTGCGGGTCGGCCAGCAGCTGCTGCAGCAACACGAACGTCGTCGTGGTGCCGACCCGGCCACCGGCCTCGGCACCCTTGGCGATCAACCCGTAGGCCCCGGCTTGGACGGCTGCCCGCGCCTGTGCCACCGAGACAACCTCGATGAACACGCGCCGCCCAGGCGCAGACGGCCACTGCGAACCGGGCCCGTGTACCACCGCGTCTACCTGCTCGGGTAGGTCGGCCGGCGACAGCGGACATTGCGCCGGCACCCGGACCCCGAAAGGTCCGGTCCACCATCGGCAGACATCCGCGAGCGCGGCCCGCGCCCGCCCGGCGTTGCGACCCAGGTCGAGGACACCCACCGCGCCGGCTCGCGCGAGCGCCGCTGCGAGATGGGCGTTGGGCTCCTCGAAAGGTGTGATTCCCAAAACCAGCTCACGATTCTGCAGCCTGCTCATCCTCCGTACCCGCCCCCCGTACGCGGTCTAGCTCACTGGTCCACGCCTAGTGCCCTCACGTTGAGCCTCGGCAGAGTTGCGCGGGTACTGACAACTCGCTGATCAGCTCCATTCATGTCCTTTGTTGACCGGGCGTGGTCGTCGTCGATATGCAGGCACGGCGAGTCGAAGTACCAGACCGACCTGATGCCGACGCCGTCCAGGGCAAAGTGCCGTTAGCTACGGCTGACGTTGAGCAGATGACTTGAGGTAAAACATGAATGCGTCCAGCACGGCCAGGCCCCCCTTGCCTATCGCCTACGACCCCCTCATTCAGGGCTACGGACCTGGCGATTGTAACACTAAGTGAGACACGGGTGCTAGATGCACCATCAGCGACCCGAATGACGTATCAGTACCTACTCGATCGAGGCACTATTACTTAGTGTGTCACAGGTCGTACGGAGACCCGGCGCCGGTCTCGGTGACGCTGCCGACGTTGCAGATGCAGAACTGTCGGTACCAGCCGCCACGATGACCTCACGACCGTCAAGATCATCCGGCGGTGTAGCCGGCCATGACCGAAGGAGATCGCATGCGGGAAGCAGAGGTGTTCGTGCTGGCGGATCGGACACTCAACGACGTCATACAGCAAATCAAGGATGATCAGTGGGCCATGACGATGCCGGCAAGCTTCGCCACGCGCCAGACCGACCGGGTTCCCACGCTGCGCGAGATCGTCAACTACCACGCCTACGACGACGTCTGGGTCCCCCTGTCGTTCTACGGCGCTGGATTCGCCACCGTGCCCGCATACCTGCGCGATCTGTTCGGTACGTACCAGGTCGGCGCGATCCACGGCCGGCTGCTCACCGCGTGGTCGACTGCCGGAGTGCTCGGGCCGGTGATCGTAAATGCGATCGCAGACAATCGCATCGCGGCCGGGGTGACGGCAAGGACGTGGAGCTTCCCCACGCGGACGGTCCTGTCCCTGTTCAGCGCCGGTGGGAGCACCGCCGGTGCCGGCGGCAACTGCAGCGGCGGCCTCGGCGGTTACCTCGTCCCTCAGGGCTAGCCTAGTCACGCCGGATCTCGCTGCTGATATCCGGACAATTCACGCAG
>JBOHGX010000111.1:0-1953 GCA_050700255.1 Pseudonocardiaceae bacterium | reverse complement strand
TGCCGGCAAGGCCGGTGTGGTCATCGGGGTGGACGATGCGCATCTGCTCGATGAGCTGTCCGCGACACTGGTCCACCAGATGGTGCTGCGCCGGGCCGCGAGTGTGGTGCTCACCTTGCGCAGCGGGAAAACGGCGCCGGATGCGGTGACCGGGTTGTGGAAAGACGGGCACCTGACCCGGCTGGAACTGCAGCCGCTCTCTCCGGGTGAGACCACCGCCTTGGTGGAGGCGGCCCTGGGTGGGCCGGTGGACTCGGTCGCCGCTCGACGGCTGTGGTCGATCACCCGGGGCAATGTGCTGTACCTGCGGCAGCTGGTCGACGGTGAGCTGGAGGCCGGCCGGTTGCATCAGGCTGCGGGGGTGTGGCTGTGGTCGGGCACGCCGAGGCTGGCGCCGGGGCTAGTGGACCTGCTCTCCGCCCGGATCGGCCAATTACCCAACGCGGTGAAGGACGTTGTCGAGGTACTGGCCTTCGGCGAGCCGCTGGGCGTGCCGCTGCTGGCGGAGCTGACCGATGCGGCAGCAGTCGAGCAGGCCGAGGCGCGGGGTCTGATGGAGACGTACCCGGACGGACGGCGGCTGCAGGCCCGGCTGGCCCATCCGCTTTACAGCGAGGTGCAACGGGCGCGGATCGGCACGCTGCACGCTCGGCGGCTGTGCGGGCGAATTGCCCGCGCGTTGGCTGGTACCTGTGGGCGGCGGGCTGGCGATACCCTGCGCCGGGCGTTGTTGACGCTGGAGTCCGACCTACCACCGGATCCGGTGTTGCTCACCGACGCGGCTGGCCGCGCGACTGAGCTGGGGGATCTTGGGTTGGCCGAACGGTTGGCCCGGGCCGCGGTGACCGCCGGCGGCGGGTTCGAGCCGTGGCTGCTGCTGGGCAACGCGCTGCACTGGTCTGGCCCTGGCCGTGGAGCCGAGGCCGAAACCGAGCTGGCGGCGGTAGCCGCGCTGGCCCGCACCGACACCGAACGAGTCCAAGCCGCGATACCCCGGTCGGCCAACCTGGTTTTCGGCCTCGGCCGTCCCGCCGACGCCACGGCCATGCTCGACGCCGTCATGAAAACCATTTCTGATGACGTCGCCGCGCTGGAGCTGGCCGCAATGCGCTCGGCGCTCGATGCCTTCCTCGGCCGGACGGTCCAGTCCGCCGACGCAGCCGCCGCGGTGCTCGCCCATCCGCGCTGTCCCCCGCCCGCGGCGCAGTTGGCGACGTGGGCCCTCGTCGCGGCCCGCGGAGCGCAGGGCCGCCTCGACGGGCTTGACGAAAGAGTGCAATGGATCGACGCCCGCGCCGACGCGTTCAAGACCGGGCTGCACCAGGCGGCCATTATCGGATCGTCGTGGGTCCGGGGGCTGCTCCTGGCCGGCTTGCTGGATCTCGCCGACGATGCCTCGCGGCAATACCGCGAGCGCTGCGAGGGCACTACCGGAATCGGGTATGTGGTGACCAGCGCCATGTGCGGGGCGGTGGCCCAGGCCCGCGGGCAGGTCCGGACCGCGGTGCGGTTGTTCGGTCAGTCCCTTGCTGCCGGCGCGGATACCGGCGCGCAGGCGTTCACGCTGCCTGTGGACCTGCCCGGTGCGCTCGGGACGGCCGGCGACGCGACCTCCGCACGCGACGCCTTGCGGCGGATGAGCCCCCTCGCGCAGCATCCGGGGTTTGAGCATGTGAAACCGGAGCTTCAGCTAGGCGGAGCGTGGGTGGCCGCCGCCGAGGGCAGTGTCAGCGAGGCCGTCGCACTGGCCCGCCGAGCGGCTGAGGTGGCCGCGTCGCAAGATCAGCCGGCCGTGGAGGTGGTCGCGCTACACACCGCGGTCTGTTTCGGGGACCGCACGGTGACCGACCGGCTCGCCGAGCTGGCCACCCAGGTCAATGGACCCCGCGCCCCAGCTGCCGCCGCGCATGCCGCCGCGCTGGCCGCCGACGACGGCGCGAGGCTGCACGCCGC
>JBOHGX010000110.1:0-3580 GCA_050700255.1 Pseudonocardiaceae bacterium | reverse complement strand
CTCCGCAGCCGAGCACGGCGCAGATGACGTCGAGGTCGGTGAGCTTGATGCTGGCCGGCTCGCCCGACCACAACCCCGACATCTTCCCCGCGGACACGACCAGGCCGCGGTCGGCGAGCATCCGCTGCAGCTCACTGGCCTTCCAGATACCACGGTTGGCCGCGGTCAGCCGCAGGTTCCACCTCATCTCATCAATCCCTTCAGCCGGGCAGCGCAGCGTTGCTGACCTGCGATCCAGGCGTCCTCGATATGGGTTCCCGGGACATGCACATAAGAAAGCGTGGTGGCAATCCAGGCATGGCCGAGCGTGGCTTGGATAGCGAGCAGATCCATACCGCTTAGATACAGCTGGGAGGCGCAGAAATGCCGCAGGACATGAGGTGTGACGACGTCAGACCACTCCGGCAAATACTTCTGCGCGGCGCCGGCCAACGCCGACCGCAGCGTCTCGTCACCGACCCGAGCCGCGGTGCCGTCGGTGTTGCGGCGTTCCGAAGGAAGCAGCGGCACCCCGGGCCGGGTGTGATCGTCACCGAACTGCGCCCACGCGTCCTCGATGAACCACCGCAACGTCGCACCAGCGTTGTTGATCAGCGGCACCATGCGCTCGCGAGGTCCCGAGCCCCGGGCACCCTTGCCATGACGCACGTGCAGCTTGCCGAAGCGGCCCAGCTGCCACTTGACGTCGGACACGTCGAGTTTGCACACCTCGTTGACCCGCAGCCCGACTTCGGCCATCAGCCGGCAAGCGGTGTAGTTGCGGGCGGCCGGAGCGAACTTACGGCACGTCGCCAGCTCCTGGCGCCACCCGGCGAACAGCCGGCTTACCTGCTCCGCACTGGGCGGGATCCGCAGCTTCGCCCGCGCCCGGCCGCGCGGCCGGTTCATCTCATCGATCGGGCACTCGACGACCCGGCCGGTCATCTGATGGATCTCAACCTTGTGCCGCAGCTCAAGGAACAAGAAAAAGGTCTTCAGTGCCTGCGCCCGCGACAGCCGGGTGCCCCTGGCGACCTCGCGTAGCACCTTGCCGAAGTACCCATCGGCATCAGCGGGCTCCATCTCCCACAGCGGCCGCCCCAACCAGGCCCGGACCTGCTCCAGATGCACCACATCCGAGGCGATCGTCCCATCCGACAACCCGGCAGCCGCCCGGGCCAGCACGAACCCGGCCAGCACATCGGTCTCCAACGCCGCCAGGTCATCCGGCGTCGCTGGTGCCCGCGCCACCCGCAGATCTCGTACCACAGCCAGACTCAACCCGGGCCCCCTCGGCTTCACCAAACCAGCAACACGAACGGCACAGACGATAGACCTTCAGGAAACCCGAGGCAGCTTCAGATGCCAGAACCAACACAGACCGACGGAGAACGCCCAGGTCCTGGGGCTATACAAGCCACAAAAGACTCAGGGAACTCTGGGCATATTTCTTATACTGCGCGCAGCGGCGGGGCTGGCCGGTCGTGACGAGCGACCCCGGACCGTTACTCAGCCTCGATAGCTCGATTGAGATCGAGAGCTTGCCCTAGGGACCCGCAGCTGCGGGTGTCGGTAACACCAGCACCGTCCGTGTCAATAGCAACGGACCCTTGTGACCGAGGACGTCGGTTTGGTGGTCGGTGTCACCGGGGGGTGTGATCATCGGCCGAGGCCGGGGTGAAAACGAGATCGAGGAACCACGGACGTTGGGGTCGAGCTTGCTGTCCAGGACCAGCGCGGTGCGGATGGAGTGTTCGCTTACCTCGCGCGGGATGTGGAGACGTCGCTGCGCCTCGCCGATGATCTCCCCAATGGCGTGGCCGGCGCTGGTCGGGCTGTGGCGGATGAGCCAGTCGAGCATGCGCGCAACAGGCGGGGTGATCCCGTAAAAAACCGCGCCGCCGCTGGGTATGGCACGGTCCTCCGCGATGGGTTCGGCGACGGACAGGTGCCGGTACGGGTCGGGGTGCCGGCCGCGGTCGAGATCGCGGTCCAGCTGCTGACCGGTGGCGAACTCGTCCAGGACGGCGTGGCGGACGGTGCTGGAGAGAGCGTCGAGGGGGATGAGGCTGTCCAGGCCAGCGGCGATCTCCCAGCCCAGGTCTTGGGCGAGGTCGCGAGCCGCTGCCTCGTTGCGCCAGCGCAGCGCCCATCGCTTGCGCTGGGCCGGGTTCTCCCACAGCAGGGAGAAGAACCTGCGGGTAAACCGATGCCACACCTCGGCCACGCCCTCGGGCAGCGACGTGGCGTCCTGGTCGGTGGCTACCGCGGCGCGTACCCCCTCCGGGGAGCGTCTGCGGGCCTCGGCCCATTCCTGAGCGACCGGTCGCGCCCACACGCTGCGCCCGTTGACGGTGGCCTGGGGCATGGGGACGTCGCCTTCGTCGCGGGAGATGTAGGCCCGCAGGGTGGAGGCCGCGACCCCGGCGATCTCGGCCAGCTCGCCCACGCCCAGCAGCTGCTCGCCGGTGAGCTCGGGTGCGGAGATGGCCACCAGGCAGCCGTTCAGTGGCTCGTGCGCGGGCCGGCGGGCCGCCCAGGCCGCCAGGTGCTCAGCCCAGCCGGCTACTGGCGCAGCGGCCAGGTCGACATGCCCGACTTGAAGAACCCACGCCAGGGCGCGGTCACCAGCGACTGCGGAGACGGCGGGGTCAAGCAGGTCCGCCGCGGTGACCGTCGTCGCTGCCGGGACCGGGCGCGCGACGTACTCCTCGCTAGCGCTGTCCCACACCTGCGACGGTCGGTACCAGGTGGTGCCGTCCCACCAGTAGCCGCCGGAGCGAAACAGCAGGGCGGCGCTCCAGTAAGCCATGTGCACGCTGGAGATGTCGGTATCGCGGTAGAGCACCACCGACCGGCCGTGCAGGGGGTGCCAGCGCACACACCAGGCCAGCTCATGCCGGATCGGGTCGGTGGTGAAGGCGACCCACCCCCCTTCCGCGCACCGGTCCTGCCGGCCCCACATGTCGGTGCCCGTATGCCGTCCCACCGCCTCCAGCGCGTGGGGGTCATCCAGCGGCAAGTGCGCGTCGTCGACGAAGGGCAGACCCGGGATCGGGTGATCGGTTCGCAGCCCGTTCGCCACCGCACGAAAGCTGTACAGCGTCACGATGCCCACTTACTCACGTTAGCGTTGTAGATATCTACAGCATACATGTTAGAAATAGGGCAGCCCACGAGGGGTGCGGGGCGGGTGGCCGCCCGGTCGGCGGTTTCTTGCAGGCTTGACGGTCACCCTTGGGTGAGGCAGCACTGCGCGTCGAACCAGGCTTGGCCGATGCGTTGCCAGGACTGCTGGTCACAGACTTGCCACACCAGGCGGTCTACTCGTACCCGAAGGTGAGCCGGGGTGTTCGTGGCGCGGCGGCCGGTGATCCATCGGGTGGCGATCTCGACGGCTCCGGTCAGCCGCAGCGCGATCCCGAGGGGGTAGCTGCCGGGTTGCGGAGCGAGCCAGGTCTGGGAGACCCGCTCGGGGAGCCGGGCCGCCGCGAGGTATTGGGCGGCGTCCCACTGCTGGCGGATGCGCGCGGCCACGGTGGGCTCGGTGAGGTAGACCACGGCGTCGCCGATGCGGGCGGTGACCTGCTGCTCGGGGTGC
>JBOHGX010000109.1:0-2103 GCA_050700255.1 Pseudonocardiaceae bacterium | reverse complement strand
GCGCTGCTGGCGGCCTTCCGCTCCACGATGCCCGAGGCGATCGAGGCGTTCGTCCGGGAGGAATGCGACAGGTTGGCCGAGGGAGCCGACCGGAACGCCAACTCCTGACGGCGTTCAATGTGACATGAATACGTGACAACGTAGCGGCAGATGGTGTTCCATAACACCATGACATCGATCCAGGGGCTGGTTACCGCCGCCACCTCGGGGTTGGCCGCGGCCCAGGAAGTGCGTCCCGCCGGCGGCGCCGAGCTCAACCAGATCATCACCGCCAGCACCGTGGCGACCGTGCTCACCGCGGGCTTGCTGCTACTCGGCTACGGCCACCGCACCGGCAGGATCCCGATACTGCGCAGGCTGGCCTTTGAGACCCAGCGCTGGCCGTTCAGCGCGGGGCAGCCGGGTTGGGTCGAGCTGCCCTCGACACTGGGGTTCTTCTCGCTGATCACCGCGTTGTTGGGGATGTATTGGGACATCTCGCTGCACGTCGCCGATGGCCGCGACACCGGTCCGCTGGCCAACATCGCGCATTACCCGATCATGCTCGGGCTGTTCGGTATTTTCGCCTCCGGCGTGCTGGCCATCGTGCTGCCGGTGGGGGAGCGGCCCGGCCCGGCTGCAGTGCGGATCACCCGCGACTGGTACGCGCCGGTCGGCGGGGTGCTGATGGCCGCTGCGGGGTTCTTCGGGCTGCTGGGCTTTCCTCTCGACGACGTCTGGCACCGGCTGTTCGGCCAGGATGTGACCCTGTGGAGTCCCACCCACCTGATGTTGATCATCGGTGGTGGGTTGTCACTGGTCGGCCTCGCGGTGCTCGAGCGGGAAGGGCGGCTGGCCCACGGCTACGACGAGGTCACGGCACTAGGCCTCTTCGTCCGGCGTGGAATGATCATGGGTGGCTTGCTCATCGGGCTGTCGGTGTTCCAGGGCGAATGGGACTTCGGCGTGCCCCAGTTCCGCATAGTGCTCCAGCCTTTGCTCATCGCCATGGCAGCCGCATGCGCCCTGGTCGCCGCCCGGCTATGGATCGGTCGGGGCGGCGCGCTGTTCGCCGTGGGGTTCTACGTCGGTGTGCGCGGCGCGGTCGGGTTAATCGTCGGACCGTTCCTTGCAGAACCCTTCCCCACCATCCCGTTGTACCTGGCAGAGGCGCTGTGTGTGGAGCTTGTCGCCTTGGTGCTGGCCCGCCGAGCGCTGCTGTGCGGCGCTGTCAGTGGCCTGCTGATCGGAACAGCCGGTTTCGCTGCCGAATACGCTTGGACCCAGCTGGCCTACCGGCTGCCCTGGACGCCTGACATGCTCGTCGAGGGAATGCTGATGGCGCTGACTGGCGGGATCGCGGGTGGGGTCGCCGGGGCACTGCTGGCGCAGGGCCTACAGAGCAAGTTGCCCCGCCCCGCCGTCGCCCGCCCGCTGTTCCTCGGGATCCTCGCCGTGCTGATGGCCGCCGTGGCCAACGGGCTGGTGACCACCATGCCGGACGGCGTGCGCGCCGAGATCGCGCTCAACGAGGTCGCCGGTCCGCAACCCTTCCGCACCGCGCAGGCCGTCGTCCGGATCACCCCGGCCTCCATCGTCGATCAGCCGTCGTGGCTGACCATTACCTCCTGGCAGGGCGGCGGCTTGTACGTGGACCACCTGGTGCCGGTCGGCGATGGCAGCTACCGGACCACCAAACCGATGCCGATATCGGGAGACTGGAAGACATTCGTGCGACTGCAGGACGGCCGCATTCTTACCGCGATGCCGATCTACCTGCCCGCCGACGCCGTGCTGGGTGAGCCGGAGATACCGGCGCTGGCCAATGTCACCCGGGATGCAGTCAACGAGACGCAGCTGATGCAGCGAGAGCTTAAGAGGGGCGTTCCCGACTCGCTGTGGGGCACGGCGTCGGCAGTCGTGCTGTTCTGCGCATTGCTGCTGGCGCTGATCCTGGGTTGGGGAGTGTCCCGGGTGTCCCGGGCATCGCAACCGGCTGCCCGGCCGGTCGGCGAGCCGGTACGGGAGGTGGCAAGAGCACCGTGATGGCGGCCGTCCCGGGCGAGATGGTGCTGGCTGACCACCCGCTCATCGATGCTGTGCCGTTCCTGATCCCTATGCTGG
>JBOHGX010000108.1:0-1674 GCA_050700255.1 Pseudonocardiaceae bacterium | reverse complement strand
GAACGGCGGCCAGGTGCAGCGCGTCGAGGCTGCGAGCTCCGGTCAGGTCGGCGAGCCGGCCCGCCTCCTCCGCGAGCACCGCGTCGATCTCGACCACGGCCAGGTGCGTCCAATCGGATTGGAAGGCATCCCGAGCGACGAGCGCGTCGGCCGCGGTCAATCGACGGCCGAGGTTGCGCCAAACCTCGACCCAGGTGATCCGGCAGGTCAGCCAGACCTCGTCGCTGCCGAGGATGCTGTTGTACCGCGTGCTGTCCCGCTCGTCGACGTACCGCTTGAGCAGCGCACTCGAGTCCAGGTAGAGCGTCACTCCTCGGCTCGGTCCTCGTCGAGCATGTCTTGGACGGAGATCGAGGCGTTAGCCCGCGCCGGCGCCGGCGGCAGGGGTCCCGGCGCCCGCGGAGCCGTGATCCAGCCCTCCGCGATGCCCCTGGCGACGTTGTCGCCCCCGGGTAGCGGTCCGAGAACCGCCCTGGGCCGACCCCGGTCGGTGACGGTGAGGTGCTCACCTCGAGCGGCACGCTCCAGGTACTCGGACAACCGCGCCTTGAGCTCTCGCACACCGATCTCCATGTGCCCACCTTACTCGCCCTTGTGGTCACCAGCAACGCGACGGAGCCGACACGGGGACTTGAACCCGGACCTTCGCTTCTGCGGCGGGCACTCTGCCAGTGATGATGGTGGAGACCGCGGGCACACAGCGTCCACCAGCCTGAACCAGGGCGACCGTGCGGATCCCGGCCCAGTGCCGCCCTTTCCCCCAAGCCGCCTCGCCGCCGCCACCGCGGTCGGCTCGGTCGGCACTTCGGGACGGACTGGACCCTGTTCAGGCGCGTGACCGCGAGACTGCTGATCGTGCAGGCCTGCTCCAGATCGAGACCGGCACCAGTGGCTATCGTCTCGCCCACGCTTGTGCTCAACGCACCACCAGCTGACCACCCGGCACCCAGGACGCGATGACCCAGCCGCTCACCGGCCCGATCGCGCTGCCCGACGGGGACCGTCATCCGCGGCCGCGGCCGCCGCGAGCCACTGCCGCCCGGACCACCGCCTGACTTCGGGCCTCTACCTCGGCCGGCCCCCGGACACGCCGCGCCGACGCCTCCTGCGCCGCCGCCCCGCCTGGCAGCCGGACTGGCCCGCGGACTGGATCGACTGGCCCGACTTCCGCACCCCACGCGACGACCAGTCGGCCGCCACCGCAATCCACCACGCCTACCTCCTGGCCCGCTCCGGACAGCGCGTGGAGATCCCCTGGTGCGGTGGGCGCCGTGAGTGGGATCAGGGTCTCGCTGATCTCATGACGGCGTTGCACCGGCCGTCGCCGCTTCGCGCCGAGCTCCCAGGCCGCAAGCAGCGCCCCATCTGCGTCCAGAGCGGCGTCGAGCGCCTTGACAACACCGGCGGACACAACGCCGCCCTTTCTCGACGTGGTGGACGTAACCCCGGACGACATGCGCCGCCGCGCCTAACTCGGCTAGCGTCCTACCAATGGGAGCACTGCGTCGATCTGGTCACCATTCGGGGGCTTCGATCGGGTCACCGCCGCGCGGGTCCCGACGCCACACCGGGGACAGGTCGATGTATTTGCACCTGAGGTCGTGGTGTGGGCACGAGAGGGCCCGCCACAGTGGGCGCTGCGGGCGATGCTGAACCTGGTTCACCCGGCGCACC
>JBOHGX010000107.1:0-2818 GCA_050700255.1 Pseudonocardiaceae bacterium | reverse complement strand
GAGGCTGTCCATCGCGCTGGTGGCTTTGGTCAGCCGGTCGGCGGCGGCGCGCAGCACGCGGCGGGCGTAGCGGCGGGCCACGTCGGCCAGCCGCCGCGCCGCCGTCGCCTCCTCCTCCAGGGCGTCCAGCTGCTCGGCGTGCCGGTCGAGGCGCTCGAAACCCTCGGCGATCTCGGCGACGTCGTCGGCGTCGACCGGTGGCAGTGACCGGGACAGCAGCCCGGACAGCTGATCAGGATTGAGATGCTCGGACAGCTTCGGGGTGCGCAGCTGCAACAGCGCAACGATGAGCGCCTCGTACTTCTCCCGCGTCACCCCATTGAAAAGGGTGCTGCGCAGGCTAGCCCGATACTCCTCAGTGGCCTGATCGAACACCCTCCCGTTGGTACCGATCGCCGCCGCAAGCTCCACCCTCGTTAACGGCCGCCCCGCACGCAGCAGTTCCAACCCGCATTCAGCGGGCTCAGCGGGGTTATCGAGGTCCGAATAACCCCGCTGAGCCCGCTGAATGCGGGAGGGGTGGATTCGGAGGGTGGTGGTGAAGTAGGTGGCGGCGACAGTCGACGTGGAGGTGGTGGCTTGGAGGCGGGCGCCGCAGGTGAAGAAGTGCTGCGCGCCGTCGGGGTCGGTTCGAGTGAACTCCAGCCACACATACCCGACCCGGCTGGCGTTCGGGTAGCCGTCGCCCATCAGGTTCCAGTGCATGGAACGGTCGCTGCCGAAGGTGGACAGCCGGTGCGCACGCAGGTTGGCGTCAAGCAGGTAGGGCAGCAGCAGCTCCAGCGCCTTGGACTTGCCGGTGCCGTTCGCGCCGCGCAGCAGCAGCCGGCCGTGGTGGAAGCCGAACACCTCGTCGAGGTAGCGCCAGATGTTGATGAGGCCCGCCCGGTGCGGCCGCCACCGTCCAGTGTGGATCTGGGGTAGATCAGTAATGGTCATCTCTCCGGCACCACCGGGGCAGCGACGGCGAACCGGGCGGCGGCTGGGCGAGCACTCACCGCGCCCTCCTCGCGGGCGGCGAGCTTGAAGGCACACAGCAGGTCCACCGCATCGGCGGCCAACCGGGCAGCGCCGTCCTCGGAGCGGTAGGTCTTCGCCCAGCTCGGAAATTTCTCCAGCAGCGCGGCGGCGCGGCCGGCGAGGTCAGCGTCGAGGACCGGACCACCAGCGCTGACAAGATCATCGAGCAGCACCAGCGCGGCGATCTTGGGATGCGACGCGTCGTCGGGGAACCGCTGGTCGGTGGCCAACCCGTCCGGGTCGACGAGCAGGTAACCCTCGGCTCGCTCCTCGAAGACGAACCCGGCCTGCTTGGCGGCCTGGCGGACCAGCCGGCGCCCGGTCGGGCTTGCGAGGTAACCGAGCTGAGCCTCGGTGAGCTCGTCGCGGTAGACGACCGGGTCGTCGAGCAGCGCGCGGGTGGTGCTGTGCCGCAGCCACAGGTTGCGTTGCACGTCGGCGACCTCGCCCCCGTCCGGGGCGGCGCCGTAGCGCGGCTCCCGGGTCAGCGCGGCGAGGTCGTCGAGATCCACGGTGGACGGTGCGTGCGGGGCGGCGAGCAGCCGCAGCAGCAGGGTGGTGTCCACCTGGAAGAGCACCTTGGCGGTATCGGAGTCCAGGTAGGACTCGGCGATGCCGTCCAGCGCCCGCAACGCGCCGGCCCGCTCCAGCAGCTTCAGCGCGTCGACGAACGCGGCACGCTCGGGACGCCGGGCGGTCTGGAACGACTCGATGCCCGGTTCCGCGGCGGTGGCGTGCGCGACCCGATCGGCCAGCAGGCCGATGGTGGTGACAGGGGTGGCGAGCAGCTCGGCGCAGACGATCGCCAGCAACGTGTAGCGGCGACGGTCGAACGGGGCCCGGCCGCTGCGCTCGCGGCGCAACGGCCGGGTGGCGTCGATCTCGGGGCGGATCTTGAGCAGCCGGGCGTAGCCGTCCCGAGCCTCCACGACCAGCCGCCAGCCGCAGTGTTCCTCGAACCAGCGGGCCAGCGCGTCGCGGCGCCGCCGCACTAGGTCGAACCCGGTCGGGTCGGCGGCGACCGTGAGCAGCGGGTGGACCAGCAACAACCGGATCGCCCGGGAGGTCTCTTCGGCCTCCACCCGGTCCAGCTGGCTACCCAGTGTCGTCATGCTTTGGCTGCTCATGCGCCACCTGCGGTAGCGCGTGCGGGGGGCGCGCCGCCGAGCACCCGGACGTCGACGATGTAGTCCGGGCCGGTGAAGGTGCCCTTGGGGGTACGCAGGGTGGCGCGCGATCCGTCGGCAGGGGCTCGCAGCACCAGCTCGACCCGCCCGTCGGCGGACGTACCCCGGCGGTGCCCGGCGGCATCGGGCGGGCCGCTCAGGGCTCGGCCGAGCAGCTCCAGCAACCGCTCGAAGCGGCCGTGTTCCAGGGTTCCCAGGCCCGACAACCGGACCGGACCGGCGGTGGACAGCCGGCCCCAGGCGGCCTCCAGCTCGGCGCGCTCGTGGGCGGCGCGGTGCTGCCGGGCGCGGCGCAGCTCACGGACGTCCCGGACAGTGGCCGTGCCGCCGGTGCTCTCCACGCGGCCGCGGGTACGCAGGTGTGGCGAAACCGGCACCCGCGGCGCGTCGGCCCACGGGGTTGCAGCGGGCACCAGGTCCTCGTCGTCCAGGCCGAGCTGGGTGTGCCGGGCAGGCCAGAGGCCGAACGCCGCCGCGGCCAGCCGGTGGGCGTCAGCGCTGGTGGGGCAGCTCGCGAAGGCGCGGGCCAAGGCGCGGAAGTCGGCCGCTGCCGACGACGCCCGCCGACGCGCCTCAGTGTGCCGCTCCAGCACCCGCATCAGGGCGACGAT
>JBOHGX010000106.1:0-11690 GCA_050700255.1 Pseudonocardiaceae bacterium | reverse complement strand
TCGGCGGGGGAGGGCGGGACGGTTTGCGACGTGGTGCGGCACAGGGACGGTGGCGGGTAGCTGGGGGCACGGCACTGGGGTGCCCATTGGGTGGTCAGCGGGAGCACGCCCGCCCACGCCCGCCCACGCCCGCCCTGCCGCCACGTCGGAGTCGTCGTCCACCGGTGGTCCGGTCCGGACCTTCATCGAAGCCTCGTCGAGCGGCACGGCCAGCACCGTGGTGGCGGCGAGCTCCTTGCGGGTGGGCTGGCGGCTGTTCCCAGGAGCCGGGCGCGAGGTGCTCGACCAGCGTGCGAAGACCGTGCCGCAACTCCTTGTCGTCGGTGACCTTCCGCGCTGTGCCGTGGATCACGGCGCTGGCGTAGTTCATGGAGTGGTGGAACGCCGAGCGGGCATAGACCACACCGTGGAGCTGGGTCACCGTGACACAGACCGGTGCTCCCTGCGAGGCCGCCATCAGGCTTACTGCGCCACTGGAGCCGTGCAGATAAAGGGTGTCGCCGTCGCGCCCGTATCCGGTGGGCAGCACTGCCGGGGAGCCATCGAGCACCAACCCGAGATGGCAGACCAACACGGAATCCAGAAGCGTGTACAGCTCGGCGGGGTCGTGGCCAGCTCGCTCGCGGTGCCGCCGCAGCGTGCTACGGGGTGCGGGAGACAGCGTCATGGTTACTACGGTCCCTGAAGCAAGTGGCCTTCGGGAATGGCCATTTGAGGTGTGATCCCGACAGGTCGCGGCGCGGGCTCGCCGTGGTGCTACCCCGGCGGGTCACCGGTAGTTCGGTAGTAGGGTCTGCCGCCATGACGGATCGCAGGCTGCGCGTCGCCGTAGTCTTCGGTGGTCGCAGCAGCGAGCATGCGATCTCCTGCATCTCGGCAAGCAGCGTGCTGACCCACTTGGACCGGGCGCGATTCGAGGTCATCCCGGTGGGCATCAGCCCTGATGGCGCCTGGGTGTTGGGTACCGACGAGCCAGCCGAACTGACGATCCGGAACCGGGCGCTTCCCGCTGTAGACGGCAGCGCGGTGGCGCTTGCGTTGCCCGGTGATCCGACCAGGCGGGAACTGGTGCGCATTGCAGGCGCCCGGTCTGGCGAAGTCCTCTCCGCGGTTGATGTGGTGTTCCCCGTGTTGCACGGGGCTTTCGGTGAGGACGGCACAATCCAGGGGCTGCTGGAGCTGGCTGACCTACCCTATGTCGGCTCGGGCGTGCTGGCCAGCGCGGCGGCAATGGACAAGCAGTTCGCCCGCAAGCTGCTGGGCATGGAGGGTTTGCCGGTCACTGATGCCGTGGTGCTGCGCTCCGATCACGCCACCCTAGCCCCGGAGCAGCGCCAGCGGTTGGGCCTGCCGGTCTTCGTCAAACCGGCCAGAGCGGGCTCGTCAACGGGTATCACCAAAGTGTTGGACTGGTCCGAGCTGGACTCGGCGATCGCCACCGCTCGCGCGGTCGATCCTAAGGTCCTCGTCGAGGCGGCAGTGATAGGTCGCGAGATCGAATGCGGCGTACTGGAGTTTCCCGACGGCCGGATCGAAGCATCGCTACCTGCGGAGATCCGTGTGGTGGCCGCGGACTCCGCGGGTTGGTACGACTTCGACGCCAAGTATCTCGACGACGCGTGCGAGTTCGATATCCCAGCCAAGCTCGACGACGACGTCACCACCGCACTGCGGGCGATGGCCGTTTGTGCCTTCCGTTCGCTGGACTGCCAAGGCCTGGCTCGGGTCGACTTCTTCGTCGAACCCGACGGCGCGTTGACCGTCAACGAGATCAACACGATGCCCGGCTTCACACCAATCTCGATGTATCCCCGGATGTGGGCGGTGACCGGGGTGGATTACCCCACTTTGCTCTCCACTCTGATCGACACCGCGATGGCCCGGGGGACTGGACTCCGCTGAATCCGTGCACCGTTCGGGTGAATTGTAGCGTCCAATTCTCGAACGGTTAGTTGAGTAGGTGGGTTCGTCCGTGTCGGAGTGGGCGTTCCCCGCACGGACGGAGAACGGGCCACTGCGTCCTCGGTCGCGGCCGTGTGTATGGGTCTCGGCGGCTGGCGGGGAGGCGTCCCGATTTTTCCTTCATTCGAAAGCAACGACAACGGTCTTCCGGCCGGTGAGCACGACGCGACGCTCATCGAAGACGGGTTCGGCGACATCGCAGGTGATCGGAATCGGGATGGTTACCGGGCCCGGCACGCACAACCTGACGACGATGACATCGCTGACGAGTCCGAACCCACTGAGTCCACCGAACCCACTGAGTCCACCGAGGCCTCTGGCGACGCGGTCGAGCCTCCCACCGGTACAGCGGTCGTCGAGACGGCCGATGAATGGGAAGGGCCGGAGGACTTCCGGTTCATCGTCCGTCCTTACACCTGGACCCAGGGTCGGACCCGACCGGTGCAGGAGCTCGCCGTCGAGACGTTGGTGTCCACCAGCGACATAGGCCGAGACGTCGCCACGGCCCGCTCCGCAGAACACTCGGCCATCGCTGGGCTGTGTGTGGATGTCCGCTCGGTCGCCGAGGTCGCGGCTCTGCTCGCGGTGCCGCTAGGGGTAGCTCGAGTGCTGCTCGCCGACATGATCGACACCGGCTTGGTGTACGTGCATCGCAACCCGACCGAGGCCGGGAGCCCACCGGATCTTTCACTGATGGAGCGGGTGCTGGCCGGGCTGCACCAGCTGTAGCGCGATCAGCCCGGGATGTTCACGTCGCGTTGCGGCAGGATGTCCGCTATGACGGTGGCGACCTGCTGCAGCGGCCCGCTGCCGGTGACCGGGGGCAGATCCACCACAATGTAGACGGGGCGATCCACTGCAATCCAGGTACTCGTACCAGGGGTGGGTAGTTTCAGGAACTGCACTCCGGAGATCATCAGCAGTCGCGAGGTCGCAGTGAGAGCGGCAGGCCGGTCGAGTCCGCAGCGCAGCACCACCGGCGGCTCACCCCACGCGGCCGCGCCAGCCGGGGCTGCGCCGGACGGGGTCGTAGCAGCCAGTTGTCGCTGTTGCAGGGTGCCTTGCTCGCCGCCGTCCAGCTTGTCGGGCAGGGCGGCCAGCAGCCGCGTGCAGTCCGCCGAGTCAGCCGCGGGTGCCGGGACGCTGGCCAGCCCGACCGGACCCTGAGGCTCGCCCCGTACCTGCGCGGCGACGATGAGCACCGCCACTACGAGCGCCACCGGCAGGGCCACTGCGATCCCGAGCAACCAGCGCGCGAGGTTGGCTGACTGCGCCACTCCGGCTGCCTTCAGGACAGGTGCACGATGGGACAGGTCAGTGTGCGGGTGATGCCGTCCACGTTCTGCACCCTGGCCACCACGAGCTGGCCCAGTTGGTCCACGTCGACGGCCTCGGCCCGCACGATCACGTCGTAGGGGCCAGTGACGTCCTCCGCGCTCGCGACGCCGGGCAGGCTGGCGACCGCTGCGGCCACCGCGGCGGCCTTGCCGACTTCGGTCTGGATAAGGATGTATGCCTGAACCACGGCGTGGCCCTTCGTCTTGGTGGCTCGATCGGAGTAGGAACGAAACCTACCTTGGATCGGGGGTGTGGCCGTGTGCCCCGCCGGTGATACCACCTCGAACTTGCCGTCGCCCGACGCCGGCTCGGTAGCCGATCTGGGCGAGTTCGGACTCATCGCCAGGATCACCTCGGCGCGGGATCTGCCACCGGCCACGTTGCTCGGTCCAGGCGACGACGCAGCGGTGCTCAGTTCTGCGGACGGTCGCGTGGTGGTCAGCACCGATGTGCTCGTCGAGGGGGTGCACTTCCGGCTGGACTGGTCCACGCCGCACCAGGTCGGACGCAAAGCGGTGGCCGCCAACCTGGCAGACATAGTGGCGATGGGTGCGGTGCCCACCGGCCTGGTCGTGGGCTTAGCCGTGCCCGGGCGCACCCCGGTGTCCACCGTGGACGATCTTGCTGACGGGATGTGGGAGGAGTCCTTGCAGGCCGGCGTGGGTATCGTCGGTGGGGACGTGGTGAACGCGGCTGAGCTGGTCGTGTCCGTGACCGCGCTCGGCGACCTGCAGGGCCGCGCACCGGTCACCAGGGCTGGTGCTCAGGTAGGGGACGTGCTGGGGCTGTGCGGGAGGTTGGGTTGGTCGGCTGCGGGTCTCGCCGTGCTGCGCCGGGGGTTCAGATCTCCGCTAGGGGTGGTGGGTGCACATCGCGTACCTGAGCCGCCCTACGGCGCGGGGCCGCAGGCCGCTGCGGCGGGTGCCACGGCGATGATCGACATCTCGGATGGCTTGCTCGCCGATGCTGGGCACCTCGCCGACGCCTCGGGCGTCAGCATCGACATCGACTCGGCAGCGCTGCCGGTGCCTTCCCGGCTGATCGAAGTGGCCTCAGCGCTGGGCGCCGACGCGCGGCACTGGGTGCTCACCGGGGGAGAAGATCACGCGCTACTGGCGAGCTTCCCCGCCGGAGTCACACTGCCCGCCGGCTGGACGGCGATCGGCACCGCCCGGGAAGGCCGTGGCGTCACCGTCGATGGCGAGCGCTATGAAGTGCATCCAGCGGGCTGGAAGCACTTCTCGTGAGTGCGAAACAGTGTTCCGGCACGCAATGCCACTCACGAGCAGCCGCTAGGCTGCCGCACCGTGCCCGCTGTTGATGAGATCGTGGAAACCGGCTGGGCCGGTGCACTGAGCTCGGTAGCCGAGCAGATCGCCACCGCCGGGATGTTCCTCCGGGCGGAGATCGCCGCAGGGCGGCGCTACCTGCCAGCCGGACCCAACATCCTGCGGGTGTTCAGCCAGCCCTTCGACCAGGTGCGAGTACTGATCGTCGGGCAGGACCCCTACCCAACCCCGGGCCACGCGGTGGGTCTGTCGTTTTCGGTCGAGCCAAATGTGCGGCCGCTGCCGCGCAGCCTGGTCAACATCTTCCGGGAGTACAGCGACGACCTCGGCCTGGCCACCCCGTCCAACGGAGACCTCAGCCCGTGGGCGCAGCGCGGCGTGCTGCTGCTCAACAGGGTGCTCACGGTCGAGCCCGGGCGGCCGGGGTCGCACCGTGGTAAGGGCTGGGAGCAGGTCACCGAACAGGCAATCCATGCCTTGGTGGCGCGTCCGGCGGAGCCGCTGGTGGCGATCCTGTGGGGTCGGGACGCGCGCACGCTGCGTCCGATGCTCTCCCACGTGCCGTGCATCGAGTCCGCGCATCCGTCACCGATGTCGGCTGACCGCGGGTTCTTCGGTTCCCGCCCCTTCAGCCGCGCCAACGGGTTGCTCGCTGACTTAGGGGCCGACCCAGTCGACTGGGCCCTGCCCTGACCTCGCCTGCTGACACCGCCAGCAGGTTGGGGCGTTCAGGCCCGGGTGACTTTGCCTGCCTTGAGGCAGGAGGTGCAGACATTCAGGCGTCGGCGTGCGCTGGCGCCGATCTTCGCCCGGACGGTCTGGATATTCGGGTTCCACCGGCGGTGGGTCCGCCGGTGCGAGTGCGAGACCGACATGCCAAAGCCCGGTCCCTTGCCGCAGACATCGCACACGGCAGCCACGTCAGACACTCCCTGGAATATTCGTCGCGAGGATTTCCCGGCAAGGGTAGCCGGGTGGTGAGTAGTGCTGCACACCGGGGACATCACCGGAGATGAGTAGCCTTCAACGCAGCCCCGCACGAAGGCGGTGAGGAGGAGCCGCAGTGTTGCAGTCGTTGGACGGGGTGGCGATCCGTCACTGGGCTGCCACCTGCTGCGATGCGCTCGCGGCGCATCGTGACGAGATCGACGCTCTCAACGTGTTCCCGGTCGCCGATTTCGACACCGGTTCCAACCTGTTGGCCACCATGCGAGCCGGATTGGATGCGGTGCTGCGGGATCACGGTGACGACCGGTCTCCGCCGCGCAGCACAGTCGCGGTGCTCGCTCGGGGCGCGCTGATGGGGGCGCGGGGCACCTCCGGGGTGATCCTTTCCCAGATACTGCGCGGGCTCGCTGAGGCCCCGGTGGGTACGGCCTTGGATGGCGCAGCGCTGCGAGAGGGGCTCCGCCGCGCCGGTGAGCTCGCTACGGCCGCAGTGTCCAATCCGGTGTCCGGGACGGTGCTGACCGTGCTGCACGATGCGGCTCAGGCGGCCATGGGTGTTGCATCCGACGATCTCGGCGACGTGGCAGCAGCGGCCACCATCGCTGCGGCCGGGGCACTGGCCGAAACCCCTCGTCAGCTCGACGTGCTGGCCGCAGCAGGGGTGGTGGACGCGGGCGGGCGGGGCCTGGTCGTGCTGCTGGAGGCACTGTTGACGGTGGTCACCGAGTGCCGGGGCCTGGGCCTGACGGTCACCGCCGAAATCTCCGCGCGCCCGGCGCCAGCACTGCAGGCGACTGGGGAGGACGGGTCTTCGGGCTACGAGTACGAGGTGATGTACTCACTCGACGGTACCGACGAGGCCCGCGCCGCCACGTTGCGTGCTGAGCTCGCCGGACTGGGCGATTGTGTGGCAGTCGTCAGCTCGGGCTGGGGGGCGGCAGCGCTGTGGAAGGTGCACGTGCACTGCCGCGATGTCGGTGCCGCGATCGAGGCAGGTATCCGAGCCGGGCGGCCGCACCGCATCACCGTGCTGCGCTTCACCGACCGGACCTGTGCCGACCAGCCCGGTACCGACCAGCCCGGTGCCGACCAGCCCGGTACCGACCGGAGCGGTGCCGACCAGAGCGGTGCCGACCGGAGCGGTGCCGACCGGAGCGGTGCCACCATGGTGGGGGACCGTTTCATCACCGGCCACGCGGTGCTCGCCATGGTTTCCGGTTCCGGGCTGGCCGAGCTGTTCCGCAGCGAGGGCGCCCTCACCGCCTCGTCCACCAGCGGCGCGACCGAGCTGCTCGCGGTCCTCGCGCGCACCCACGCCCGGCACATCACCGTGCTGGCGAGTCCGGCTGCCGCAGCCCGTATTGCGGAGATCACGGTTGCCCACGCCGGGAACACCGGTCAGGTGGTGGTAGTGGTACCGACCGCATCTGCGGTCCAGGCATTGGCGGCGATCGCGGTGCATGACGCCGAGCGGCCAGCGGCCGACGACCTGATGGCCATGACCGAGGCTGCGGCGGGGACCCGGCACGGGGAGCTGGCAGTGGCCAGCGCAGCGGCGCTGACCTGGGTCGGCCGCTGCGAGCCTGGCGATGTACTCGGCATGGTCGGCGATGAGGTTGTGTTGATCGACTGTGATCCACTGGCTGCGGCCCGGGGATTGGCGGAGCGGATGCTCTCGGAGGGTGGGGAGCTGGTGACGGTGCTGCTCGGCCAGCATGCGCCGGACGGCGTGGGAGACATGCTGATCAAGCACCTTCGCGTCGTGCATCCGGAAGTCGAGACCGTGGTCTACGCCGCTGACGTGCCGGACAGCATGCTGCTGATCGGGGTGGAGTGAGCCGTGGCCGCGATGGACGATGCATTGGATCGGGTGATCGGTGCGAAGCCGGCGACCCTGCTGGCCGAGTATCTGGACGTACACACCGTCGGTGATCTGCTGCGGCACTACCCGCGCCGGTACGCAGACCAAGGCCAGCTCACCCCGATCGCGGGTCTGGAACCGGGGGAGGATGTCACGGTCGTCGCCGAGGTCCGTAGCTGCAGCTCACGGCAGATGCAGACCAAAAAGGGGACCATTCAGAACGCGGTGATCTGGGACGGCAGCCGCACCCTGAACCTCACCTTCTTCAACCAGTGGCGCCTGGACAAGACGCTTACCCCCGGCCGCAAGGTGTTGTTCGCGGGCCGGGTGACGACGTACGGCAAGAAACGGACCCTTCAGCTCACCCACCCGAGATACCAACTGCTCGACGGGGACGCCGACGAGCTCGCGGAGTTCTCCCGGCCGTTGATCCCGGTCTATCCCGCCACCAAGGATCTGCCGTCCTGGACGATCCAGCTCTGCGTGCGGCAGGTCTTCGACGTCTTAGATGAACCGCTGGACCCATTGCCGCAGTCGCTGCGCGAGCAGCACAAGTTGCTGGGGCTGGCCGCTGCGTTGCGAGCTGTGCACCGCTCCGATGATCGGTCCGAGATCGCCGCGGCCCAGCACAGGCTGAAGTGGGATGAGGCGATGGCGGTGCAGCTCACCCTCGCGCGGCGCCGGCAGGAGACGGCGCTACGGCCCGCGCCGGCCTGCCCGCGCCGAGACGGCGGACTGGCCGCCGCGTTCGATGCCGTACTGCCCTTCACCTTGACCGCCGGGCAGCGACAGGTCGGCGAGCTGTTGGCCGCTGAACTCGCCGGCGAGCACCCGATGAACCGGCTGCTGCAAGGTGAGGTCGGGTCCGGTAAGACCGTGGTGGCGCTGCGCGCGATACTGCAGGTCGTCGACGCCGGGCGGCAGGCAGTGCTGCTGGCGCCTACCGAGGTGCTCGCTGCGCAGCACGCCCGGTCCCTGCGGGACATGCTCGGCGACCTCGGCCGGGCCGGTGAGCTGGGATCGGCCGACGCCGCCACCCGGATCACCCTGCTCACCGGGTCGATGCCGGCACGGGCCCGCAAGCAAGCCCTGCTGGACGCCGCCAGCGGTGCAGCGGAGATCGTGGTCGGCACGCACGCCCTGATCCAGGACCGGGTGTCCTTCGCCGATCTGGGCATGGTGGTGGTCGACGAGCAGCACCGCTTCGGCGTCGAACAGCGCGACGCGTTGCGCGGCAGGGCGGCCGACGGCACCAGCCCGCACGTGCTGGTGATGACCGCGACGCCGATCCCGCGCACCGTCGCGATGACCGTCTACGGCGACCTGGAGGTTTGCTCGCTGCGTGAGCTGCCCGATGGCCGATCACCGATCTCGACCACAGTGGTGCCGGTCGGCGAGAAGCCCAGCTGGCTGGACCGGGTCTGGCGGCGGATCACCGAGGAGATCGCCGCCGGTAGGCAGGCCTACGTGGTGTGCCCGCGGATCGGCGGTGAGGACGCTGCCGGCGAGGACACCTCAGACGGGGATGGGAGCGGACGCCCGCCGATTGCGGTGCTCGATCTGGTGCCGCAGCTCACCGAGGGCCCGTTGGCCGGGCTGCGGCTGGGGGTGTTACACGGCCGGCTCCCCGGGGAGGAGAAGGACGCCGTGATGCGATCCTTCACCGTCGGCGAGATCGACGTGCTGGTAGCCACCACCGTCGTCGAAGTCGGGGTGGACGTGCCGAACGCTACCGTCATGGTGATCATGGACGCACAGCGGTTCGGGGTCAGCCAGCTGCATCAGCTGCGCGGCCGGGTGGGCCGTGGGTCGGATCCGGGACTGTGCCTGCTGGTGACCGATTCCCCGGAAGGCACCGCCGCCCGGGAGCGGATGGACGCCGTGGCTCGGACTACTGACGGGTTCCAGCTTGCTCGGCTGGACCTGGAGCTGCGCCGGGAGGGCGACGTGCTCGGTGCGGTGCAATCCGGTCGCCGTTCCGCGCTCAAGCTGCTGTCGCTGCTGCGCGACGAGGATCTGATCGGCCAGGCGCGAGAGGCCGCCCAGCACCTCGTTGAAACCGATGCCGAGCTCGCCGAGCACCCCGGCCTGGCCCGCCTGGCCGCTGACCTGCTCGACGAGGAGCGCGCCCAGTTCCTCCAGAAGGTGTGACGGCCCTCCACGTCCGCTCTATGGGCAGGGCCTCTCTGGCCGAGGTTGCGATGAGCTGGGCAGCGAGGCCCGACACGCCGTGCAAGAGAGCACGACATAGCGTGCATGGGGGCACGACACGCCGGGATGGGGGGTCAGGGGGTGGGGCAGACGGTGCCGGCTGCGCTGCCGCCGCGGCGGACGGGCTCGCCGGCGGCGAGCACTTTCCCGCTGGGGAGGAACTCCAGTGCTGAGGCCACGCCGATCTCGGGGCTGATCTTGATGGTGGGATACAGCGGTGAGGTGTCACTGATCGCGAACTTGTGACCGAGTGTTTCCAAGCCAGCAGTGGTGGCTGCCGCGATGAACGCGGGCTCGGCCTGCGTGGTGGCGGTATTGCGCTGCGAGGCGCGGGGCGCGGCGATCGCATCCGGCAGGCTCATGCCGAAGTCGATCCGGTTGATCAGGATCTGCAGCACCGTGGTGATGATCGTGGCGCCGCCCGGCGAGCCGAGTGCGAGAAACGGCCGGCCGTCTTTCAGCACGATGGTCGGCGACATGCTCGAGCGTGGGCGCTTGCCGGCCGCCGGCAGGTTGGGATCGGGCGCGCTGCCCTGCGTCGGCGCGAAGTTGAAGTCAGTCAGCTCGTTGTTGAGCAGGAATCCCCGACCTGCCACCACGATCCCGCTGCCGCCCAACTGCTCGATCGTGTTGGTGTACGACACCACGTTGCCCGCCCAGTCGGCAACGACGAAGTGGTTGGTGTGGTTGCCCCGGTCGGGCACCGTGACGGCCGCGCCGACCGGCATGCAGCGACGCGATCGGACGAACGGGTCGCCCGGCGCGACCGGGCTGGTAGCAGACTTGGCCGGGTCGATGAGGCAGGCACGCTGGCGACCGAAAGACTTCGAGAGCAGCTTGTGCTCGGGCACATCCACGTACCAGGGGTCGCCGAGGTAGCGGTTGCGATCGGCGAACGCGAGCCGGCTGGCCTCCAGGTAGTGGTGCAGCGCCTGCACCCTGCTCATCGCGGACAGGTCGACATTCCCCAGGATGTTGAGCGCTTCGCCGTCGGTGATGCCGCCGCTGGAGGACGCCGCCATCCCGTACACGTCCAAGCCCCGGTAGCTCACGTGCGTCGGGTCGGCGTCCAACGAGTCGTAGGCCCGCAAGTCCCGCAGCGTCATCAGGCCGGGCCGGGCCACCAGCGTGGCGCCAGCAGCCAGCGGCGGGTGCCGCACGGTCTTGACCAGGTCGGTGCCGATCGGGCCACCGTAGAGTTCACCGATCCCACGCTCGCCGATCTCCCGGTAGGTCCTCGCCAAGTCGGGATTGCGCATTACCGAACCGACCGCGGGCAGCGTGCCGCCGGGCAGGAACAGTCTCGCCGTTGAGTCGAACTGGGCGAACCGCTTGGCGTTCTGCCGCGTCTGCTCGTGAAACGTCTGGTCGACCACGAAGCCGCGCTCGGCGACCTGCTCGGCGGGTCGCAGATTCTCGGCGAGCCCGAAGCGACCCCATCGCGCCAGCGCCCGTTCCCAGGTGGCCAGCGTGCCAGGTACCCCGACGGACAGCCCGCTGGTCACCGCGTCCGGCAACGACAGCGGCTGCCTGGTCGTCGGGTCGACGAACATCGACGGCCCGGCGGTGGCCGGCGCGGTCTCTCGCCCGTCGATCGTGGACACCCGACGGTTACGCGCGTCGTAGTAGACGAAGTAGCCGCCACCGCCGATACCGGCAACGTAAGGATCTGTCACGCCAAGCGTGGCGGCGACCGCGACCGCAGCGTCAGCGGCGGTGCCGCCCTTGCCTAACACATCAAGCCCAGCCTGTGTCGACTCCGCGGTGTCCGAGACCACCGCGCCGCCGTAGCCCTGTACCACCGGTGTCTTGGCGTCCGGGTGCAGTTGCGACGCGGCCTGCGCGGGAGCCACGACTCCGGTGATCAGGCCTGCCCCGAGCAGTACGACGGCAGCAAGGGCGGTGCCGAATCGACGTGCACGCATCCGCGGTCCCCCAACACTCGACGTTCCGGTCTGGGTTTTACCCGCACAGCGATCACACCGCCATCGTTGGGACGCACCAGGCCCGCAGCGGATGGTCTAACGTCGTCAGCGAAGGGGGCGACAGGTACCCGCCGCCCCCTTGTCGGCGGGTACCTG
>JBOHGX010000105.1:0-20230 GCA_050700255.1 Pseudonocardiaceae bacterium | reverse complement strand
CTTCTATCCCGGCACTGATGTCCCCGACCTGAGGGCGGCATCGGCACCCAACTACACCTGCTCAGCCATAGCCCTCACGGGTGCAAGGTTGGCATTGACCGAGGGTATAACCTCTGGAACTGTCCTCGTCTGATATGCGATCGCGTTTACACCAACAATAATCGCACCTAATGTCCAAGCCACGTGCCTAAGCTGCGAAATTACCTTCAACAGCGAGATACCAACTACGGCCACGATTAGTGCGGTCGCCAGCAGTGTGACCCAGGCGGCTGCAGGCATGGCTTCCTCCTCTTCCTCGATCGGTAGCTCTTCGACGTTCGCTCGCTAGGCTCCCAACAGCTGCCCGACACGTTTCACGTAACGGGTCGCGCCGATGGAGACTTCATTGACCGTGCTGTCCGTTTCAGCCAACAGCGCCGGAACGTTGTCGAGCTCCCCAGTCAAGATGACGCCGTTGTACAAGATGTCATCAACTGTCGCCCGGATTCGATCAACTGGCGAGACGATGCGGTTCATCAACACCGCCACGATGGGCAACACGACGAAGAGCAGGATCAGGTTACCGATCCACCACAAGATCATATTCGGCCTCTCTTTCGCTCAAGGGTCGTCATCACGATTTCCGGCCGAAGAGCCGGCCGAAGAAACGCTTAAGCGCAGTCATGGTCGCCTGCATGGCGATGCTAAAACCCTTTACTGGTACAGCTTCGCGCTGTGTAGGTCCCTCGCCCCGTGCGGCTCGCCCGATGTCGTCGGCAATGCACTTCGCGAAACTCCGCATGATGACGCTCGTGACGTCCTGAACCATGCCTCGGCCGAATTGAGCAGCTGCGCCGGAAAGCTGGAGATCCTGCGCCACCTTGACGCGCGTCCCGCTGCCAGACGGCACCATCGTGGACGTCACTTTCATTGTGGCCTGGCCCTTGCCTTTCTCCTCGGACCCGGACGCGTTCATCACGATCCGCTTGGCGGCCTCGTCCCGCTCAACGATCTGTGCCGTACCGGCGAATTGGAGGGACACCGGACCCATCTTGGTCTTTACTCGCCCTTTATACACGTCGCCGTTGACATCCGTGAGCTCGGCGCCCGGCATGCACGGCGCTATCCGCGGCACGTCTTGCATGTGCTTCCACACCTGCTCGAGCGGCGCGGCAACCTCGAACTCGTTCTCGATCAGCATCGGCTACTCGCTCTCCTTACCACGCTCGGTCCGCACTTGCGATTCAAGGCTTCGCCCCCGACCCGACGAAGGAGACAGGATCCCCCTCGAAAGCCTTATGACACCCTGCGCAGCAGAAGTAGTACGCGGTTCCGTCATGATCCATCTTGTGGCGTGCGGACCCTACCTCCACTGTCATACCGCATACCGGGTCGATCGCTTCCTCAATCTCGGATGTCTCCTCTGGCGTGCCCTTGACGAGCTCACCAGCCGCTCTCAGCTTCACCAACTCAGCCAGCACGCCCACCGCGATCTCGCGATGAGAGACCTTCCCGAGATCAAGTCCAGCCGGCACCTTCACTCGATCAAGGGCTTCTCTTGACAACCCTCGGCTCTCCACGTAATCGAGCACTGACTTTGCCCGCGGTCGGGAACCGACCAGTCCCACGTAGGCCGGGCCCGCGGCGAGCGCCTGCTCTACCGCTTCCTCGTCGTGATGGCCCTGAGTGGCCACGACAATGAGTGAGCGCTCATCGACACCAGCCAGCTTGAAGTCCAGCTCACTCACCACGCACTCCGCCGAGGGATGAGTCTCGGCAGAACCACCATCCGGATCGACGAGTACAGTTCGCCATCCGATCGCCTGTGCCATCTGAACGAGCGCTTCCACCATGGGAGACCGCCCGACAACAACGAGGTGGGGCTTGGGCTCTACAGGTTCAATGTAGATCTCCAAGGCCCCCTCGCTCTGGCACGACATCGGCACATAACTGATGCCCTCCCGAACGGCCACGGACTCAAGCTCGTCAGGAGTTCCGAGGAACACAAGGCGCGGCACACCCTCTGCGAGGTTGTGCCGCGCCTCGCGAACAACCACGGGCTCTGCGCAGGCGCCACCGATCCAGCCGAACACTTGTCCAGATGGGGTGATGACCGCCCGGCATCCCTCCTTGCCCGAAGACGGGCCGCGCCGCCACACAACTGTCGCCAGCGCGAACGCCTCTCCCCGCTTGGAAAGCTCGCGGGCATGTTCGAGGACGTCCCACCCGTCCATGGTCATCGGCCCTATCTTTGGTCAGGCATCGGACTTGACAGGAGGTGCCCCTGAAATGTCCCGCTTGTACTTCATAGCCTCCCACACCCGGTCGGGTAGCAAAGGCATATCGATGTTACGCACACCCGTGTCATCGAGAGCATCCATCACCGCGTTCACGAATGCCGCCGGCCCACCGACAGCGGCGCACTCGCCGACGCCCTTGGCGCCGATGGGGTGATGCGGCGACGGCGTAACAACCTCGTGCAGCTCGAAGCCCGGGGTTTCCCATGCCGTTGGCAACAGGTAGTCCATGTAGTTCGAACCCACGCAGTTTCCCTCAGCATCGTAGGTAATGAACTGCATGTTGGCCATCGCATAGGCCTCGGTCATACCACCCATGATCTGACCCTCGACGATCATCGGGTTGATGCGCACACCGCAGTCATCGACTGCGACCATACGCAACACATCCCACACGCCGGTCTCAGGATCCACCTCGACCGTCACGAGGTACGCCGCGAAGGGCCACGTCATGTTCGGCGGGTCATAGTACGCGTTGTTCTCCAGCCCCGGTTCCAGGCCATCAGGCATGTTGCCGTAAGCCGCCATCGCGCACTCCTGAATGGACACACCATTGTTCGGGGCGCCCCGCACGTAGAAGCGGCCGAGCTCCCACTCCACGTCCTCTTCGGACACCTCAAGGAGGTGCGCCGCCAACTTCCTCGCCTTGGCCCGCACCTTGCGGGCCACCATGGCAGTGGCAGCACCGGCGACCGGCGTACTGCGAGAGGCGTAGGTCCCCATGCCGAACGGAGTGTTATCGGTGTCGCCGTGCTGAACGAGGATGTCGGCGGACGGGATGCCGAGCTCGTGGCTGACGATCTGCGCGAACGTCGTCTCGTGGCCCTGGCCCTGGGTCTGCGATCCAATCTTCAGGATCGCCTTCCCGCTCGGGTGCACCCGTAGCTCCGCGGCGTCGAACATCTTGATGCCGAGAATGTCGTACTCGCGGCTGTTACCAGCACCGAGTGGCTCGGTCATGGTGGAGATACCGATCCCGAGCCGCCGACCCTGCGCTCTAGCCTCCTCCTTCTCGCGCAAGAAATCGTCGTAGCCGACGGCATCAAGTGCCACGTCGAGGCATTTCTCGTATTGCCCCGAGTCCAGCAAGAAGCCGTACGGTGTGCGGAACGGGAACTGATCGTCCTTCACCAGGTTGAGCCGCCGGAACGCTGCCTGGTCCATACCCAGATCATCAGCAGCGGCCTGGACCGCGCGTTCCTGGAAGAACATCGCTTCGGTTACTCGGAAGGAGCACCGATATGCGACGCCGCCAGGCGCCTTGTTCGTATAATGGCCCTGCGCGGTCATGTACCCGAACGGGATGTCGTAGGCAGCGAAGGCGGAATGGATCAGCCCGATCTTGAACTTCGTGGGCTGGGCGTCCGAGAAGGAAGATCCGTTGTCGCTATCACAATGGAACCGCACGGCGAGGATCTTGCCGTCCTTGCGCAGCGCCAGCTCACCCTTGTAGTAGATATCGCGCGCGTAGTGGGTCGAAATGAGGTTACCGGTCTTGTCCTCGATCCACTTGACCGGCCGCGCAAGCAGGATCGAACAGAGAATCGATGCGACATACCCCGGATAGACCGGCACCTTGTTGCCGAAGCCGCCGCCGATGTCAGGCGAGACGATCCGGATCATGTGCTCCGGAAGTTCCGCGACGATCGCGACCGCTGCCCGGATGATGTGCGGGGCCTGTGTCGTCATGTAGACGGTCAATTTCGCCGTCGCCGAGTTGTAGTCCGCGATCGACCCGCAGCACTCGATAGGTGAGGGGTGCGACCGCGGGTAGTGCAGCTCTATCTTGGAGACCACGTCGGCCTGAGCGAAGGCACGTTCGGTGCCTTCCCGGTCGCCGACCTCCCACCGGTAGCAGATGTTGTCCGTCTGCCCTTCCTTGTCATCCCGAATCACCGGGGCGTCTTCCGCGACGGCCTGGTAAGGATTGACGATCGCGGGAAGCGGCTCGTACTCGACGACGATCGCGTCACAGCCGTCCTTGGCAATGTAGGGATCGTCGGCGACCACGCACGCGATTTCCTGGCCCTGGAAGCGCACCTTATCGGTGGCAAGTACCGGTTGGGTGTCGTAGGACAGCGTCGGCATCCACGCCAGGTTGTGCTGGGCTGCCATCTCGCCGGTGAGCACCATGTGCACACCCGGCATCTGCCACGCCTTGCTCGTGTCGATCGACTTGATCCGCCCGTGGGCTAATGGGCTACGGAGGATCTCCATGTGCACCATGCCGGGCAACTTGAAGTCATCGGTGTAGTGGCCCTTACCCCGAAGGAAGCGGTCGTCCTCCACCCGCTTGCGGCTTGAACCCAAGCCACCGATCTTGATCTCGTCTAATGCCTGCGCCACGTCACATCTCCCTTGTCGTCGACTCTAGCCTCTAGCCGTCAGCGACTAAATGATCCTGCCTCGGACCGCAGTTTCTCCGCGGCCCACAGCACCGACTTAACGATGTTTTGATAACCGGTGCAGCGACAGAGGTTGCCGGCCAGTCCCCAGCGTATGTCTTCCTCGGTCGGGTTGGGGTTTTCGTCGAGAATTGCTTTCGATGCCATCATCATCCCGGGCGTGCAGTAACCGCACTGCAGTCCGTGCTCCTCCCGGAAACCTTCCTGAATGGGGTGGAGCTCACTGGGCAGGCCGAGGCCCTCAACAGTGGTGATCTCGTGCCCGTCGCACATGACGGCGAAAAGGGTGCACGACTTCACGGGCAAGCCGTCCATCAGTACGGTGCACACACCACAGTTCGTGGTATCGCAGCCGATGTGCGAACCGGTCAGCCCTAGCACTTCGCGGAGGAAGTGGACCAAGAGTATGCGAGGCTCGACATCGACAGATGTCGGTTCCCCGTTCACCACGACGTTTACCCGTCGCTCTTCCACGCCGCCTCCTTGACATTGCCCATAGTCTCTGAACTTGCTGAATCCGATAGTGTTACGCGCTTCAGGCGGCCCGAGCTGCCCGACCGCTCAACGCACGCGTGACAAAGGTGTGCACTACGTGCCGCTTGTACTCTGCACTACCGCGAACGTCGGTCTTGGGTTGAGCCGCTTCCGCCGCCAGCCGCGCTGCTTGCTCGATCGTGCTGGCGTTCAGCGTCTTACCCGCCAGTGCCTGCTCGGCCGAGGTGCATTGAATGTTGCTCGACCCAACACCGGTGAGCGCCATACCTGCCCGGTTGATGGTGCCGCCGGAGGTCTCCAGGACTAACGCCAAGCCAACCGTCGCGAAATCTCCCACCCTGCGCTCGAGCTTGAGGTAAGTACCCGAACGGGTGCCTCTCGGGGCCGGCACTCGCGCCTCGACCGCGATCTCGTCCGGCTCCAATGAATTCATGAACGTTCCGACCACGAACTCCGATACCGGAATGGTGCGCTCGCCTCTTGTGCTCCGAGCGACGATCTCCCCGCCCATCGCCAACATCACTGACGCCCAGTCACCCTGGGGATCGGCGTGACACAGGGAACCGACCAAGGTTCCGCGGTTGCGGACCATGGGGTCGGCGATGAGCGGCGCGCAGGTCGACATGGTGGGATATTTGCTCCTGAGGAGCTCAGAGCGCTCCAGAGTCCGGTGCCGGCACAGCGCACCGATACGGAGCGACCCATCCGAGTCTTCCTCGTGATAGTCCATCCCGTAGATGTTGTTGATGTCGACAATGACCGCTGGCGCGGCGAAGCGCAGCTTGATCAGTGGGATGAGGCTCTGCCCTCCTGCGAGCACCTTCGCCTCGTCACCGTATGTCTGCAAAAGGCTGAACGCTTCCTCAAGCGAACGTGGCGCCTCATAGTGGAAACGAGACGGGTACATCCAATCCTCCTAGTCCTCAACGATCCACGGGATAGCTGCACAACGTTGGGCCCACCGTAGATATCCCTTTTTCGGACTCCACGAAGGACGATTACCGCCGACCTGCGTCAAGCCCCTTTTTTAGGTGTCCAGCAACCCACGGCCGTGACGTGGAGGGGAGCTCTCGTCATCCGCGCCTCCCGGCCACGAACGGGCTGGAGGTGCGGAGGGCCGGCTGGGCGTGGAGGAGGGCTTATCGTCGGCCGCCGGGCGCGCCGGCTCGGCACGCTCTGGTTCCACAACGGCCGTCGGGATGCTCTCTTCCTCGGGCTCCGGCCGACGCTGCTGGTGGGGTGGCCACGGCCCGGGTACCGGTTGACCGGCCACTCGCAGCCAGTCCACCACCTCTGGCCACGCCCAGATCGTGGGACTCTTCCCGACCTTGGGAGCGTTTTCGATCAGCTCAAAGATCCGGGGATTGCCTCGACTGTGGCCGTCGGACTCGATCGCCATCGTGTGCCCCTCTCGCTCCGGTGCCGGCGTTTCGGTGTCTTTAAATCGCGGTCTTGTCGCGGGGTTGCCTGGCACCGCGTCCGTTTCCTGTGACGCGGAGCACTAGTCCACACGGATGAGCTGGTACGTGTCAAGAGGATCTACGCGCCCCAAAAGGGGTGTCAATCTAGTACTGACGGTGCAGCACACGGCCCGTGTCGATAGTTGCTTAACGGTCTGACGTGCGGGACCATGAGGCATGCCTGTGGCAGCTCCGTCGGTCCTGCGCGACGGTGACCGTGGCCGGCTGGAGGCGTTGGCACGCTCGACGTCGGTGCGGGCGAGCGTGGCGCATCGAGCGCGGATCGTGCTGATGTCCGCGGAAGGGCTGACTAACACCGAGATCGCCCGCCAGACCAAATCGACCCGGCAGACGGTGATCAGCTGGCGTAACCGCTATGCCACCGGCGGGATCAACGCTCTCGGCGATCTGCCCCGGTCCGGCCGACCGGTCGTTGTCGATGAATTCGAGGTCGTGGCAACCACGCTGGCCAATGCTGGGCGGCCGCCTGCGCACCTCGGGGTTGAGCAGTGGTCATCCCGCCTGCTGGCCGAACATCTGGGCATCTCCTTCGCCACCGTCGCCCGGATCTGGCGCAAGTGGGGCATTGACCCACAGCACATCGAGACGTTCGCCTTCGCGACCGACCTCAGGCGGCAGGCCCAGGTCCGCGACCTCAGCGGTCTCTACCTCAACCTGTCCCAGCGAGCTGCGGCGTTGCATCGGTCCGGCTCACACAGTGCCGCTGAAGGGCAATCCGCAGACCAGCCCGACCCGTGGCTCAAGCTCGTCGAGGTCTCCCTCGGCATCATCACCCAACAGGCCATCCGCCGCGGAACCTTCGCCTCAGTGCGCAACCTGATCGACGCCCTGGGCGCCCTTACCGACGGCTGGCAGGACCGCTACGAGCCCGCCCGCCAGCGCGTGGACGATGAGACCATGGCCGCCAAGGCAGACCGTCAAGGTAGTTCTGACACGGCTGAGGATCAAGAAAAAAGTTCGGAGCGAGTCGTGGACAGTGGCCTTCGACGGGGTCCGAATCGGCCAGCGGGCCGGCCACGGAACTCGATGGCGGTACGGGCCGAGTTCCACGGTGCTCGAGGCCGCCGGTCGGGATCGGCGAACGGGGCGGGTGGCTAGCACGTCGCCGACCGGATCCCCGCCGGTTCCACTCCGCTGAGGGAAGCCGGCTCACACCGGCCCTCCTAGCCTGTAATCCATGTCGATCGTTGGGCACCACAACACGCTCCAGAACACCACGGCGACTACTGGTGCGGACGGCGATCCGCCGTCGGCGATCGATCCGCTGCGGGCCGTGATCTTCGACGTGGACGGGACGCTGGCTGACACTGAGCGTGACGGCCATCGAGTGGCATTCAACGAGGCATTCAAGGCCGCCGGGCTGAGCTACCAGTGGAGCGTGCCGGAATATGGTGACCTGCTCACTACGACCGGCGGTCGCCGACGCATCGAACGTTATCTCCAGTCCAAAGGGCACCCTCTTTCCGAAGCCACTGCGCTTGCGACCGAATTGCATCGGGACAAAACTCGTCGCTTCACCGCACTGATCCGCACCGGAACAATGGAGGCTCGGCCAGGCGCCGTGAACCTCATCCGTGAACTGCGGGCCGAGGGCGTCAGCACCGCGGTCGCCACCACGGGAACCAGTGATTGGGTGCTGCCGTTGCTCGACATACTTTTCGGCCTCGATGCGTTTGACGTCGTGGTCACGGGCTCCGACATCACTGACCTCAAGCCCGATCCGGCCGTCTACTCGGAGGCGCTGGCTCGGTTGAGCTTGCCCTCCGCCAACGCAGTAGCCGTGGAGGACTCGGCAAACGGGGTGCACGCCGCTGTTGCCGCGGGACTGGTATGCGTGGCGGTGGTCAACGACTACACCCGCGACCAGGACCTGTCCGGTGCGGTGGCGGTACTGGACGACGTGGCCCGCCCGGATGGGGTATCAGTGCTGCGTGGCGACCCGCAGCTGCGGGACGGGCTGAGCGTCGCTGCGCTGCGCCGGCTCGTCACTGCGCCACCTCGTCACTGAGCTACCTTGCCACAGTGGTGGCGTAACGTCGAGTCCGTGATCTGCCAGTGTGCTCCCAGGAGGTGCTCCCAGGAGGTGCGTGAGTAGTGTCCGGACCGGTTCGGGTGGCGGTGATCGGGTCCGGCCCCTCGGGGCTATACGCCGCTGATGAGCTGAGCAAGCACGGCGGAGTGTCCGTGGATGTCGTGGACCGGCTGCCTTGCCCGTACGGACTGTTGCGTTACGGCGTGGCGCCGGACCACCTGAAGATGAAGTCGCTGGAGATCACCCTACGCAAGATCCTGGAGCGGCCCGGTGTCCGGTTCCTCGGCGGGATCGAGCTGGGTGCCGGGATCAGCGTGGACGAGCTGCGCGAGTATTACGATGCGGTGATCTACGCGACGGGGTCGTCGGTGGATCGCCGCCTTTCCATCCCCGGCGAAGATCTCCCCGGCAGCTTCTCGGCAACCCAGTTCGTGGCCTGGTATTGCGGTCACCCTGATGCCGAGGTGGACGCTTTCACCCTGGATGCGCGCAGCGCGGTGGTGGTCGGGGTCGGCAACGTCGCTGTGGACGTGGCCCGGATTCTGGCCAAGAACACCGAGGAGCTGCAGTCCACGGACATGCCCGATCACGTGCTGAAGGTGCTCGACTCCAGCGCCATCGGCGACATATATATCGTGGGCAGGCGCGGACCGGCGCAGGCCAAGTTCACCACGAAGGAGCTGCGGGAGCTGGGCGAGCTGGCCAATGCCGACGTGGTGGTCGGCCCCGCCGAGCTGTTACTCGACGGCGCTGGCGAGAAGATCCTGGAGACCAACAAGACGGTGCGGCGCAACCTTGAGACGCTGCAAGAATGGTCCACCCGTTCGCAGCAGGGTCGGCCACGCCGAATCCACCTGCGCTTCCTGCTCAGTCCCGTGGCCGTACACGGAGCCGGGCGGGTGGAAGCGGTGGAGTGCGAGCGCAACGCACTGGATGGCTGCGGTGGTGTCACCGGCACCGGTGAGAAGGTGACCCTGACGGCTCAGCTGTTGCTGCGCTCGGTGGGGTACCGCGGGCTGCCACTACCCGGCGTCCCGTTCGACGAACGCACCGGGGTGATTCCGCATGTTGCCGGCCGGGTGCAGCGCGACGGTTCCGCCGCTACGGGCGAGTATGTGGTGGGCTGGATCAAACGTGGGCCCACTGGAGTGATCGGCACCAACAAGGGTGACGCCAAGGAGACGGTCGAGCAGCTTCTCGCCGACGTTGACGGCCTGCCGCGTGCCCGCCATCGTGAGCCGGACGCGATCATCGCCAAACTCGCCCAGCGGGGTGTTGGGGTAGTCACCTGGGCTGGCTGGGAGGCCATCGACGCTGCCGAGCAAGCGCTCGGGGTCGCGGCTGGACGCACCCGCATAAAGATCGCCGACCGGGAAGCGCTACTCATTGCCGCTGCGAAGGCCCTGAAAGGCTGACACTCGCCAATCGGCGGGCACAGCATCCGGGCACAGCATCCGGGCACAGCATCCGGGCACAGCGTGCACAAGGGACGGGCACACCGTGCCTGGTGCGCGGACATACCGTGCATGGCGTGCGGACACGCGGGCTGCGGACAGGCCATTGGCAACGGTCAGCCGCGGTGAGTGGTCAGTCAGCACGAGATACTCGTGGCCGAGCGCGCGGGCGGTCTTCGCCATTTCCTCGATGGGTGAGCCACCGTCGGACCAGTCGGAATGGGTATGACAGTCCCCGCGCAGCGCCGAGCGCAGGACCGTTGCTTCCGGTCTCACAGTTTCCGATACCGCTGACGCGTCGCCAGCAGCCTCCAGCCGGGACAGGTAAGCGGGCTGCTGCCCCGCAAGAGATTCGGTGACGCATCGGGCGGTGACCTCGCCGACACCAGCCAGCGCGGTCAACGTGCCCACCCGCGCGCGCTGCGCCAGGTCGTCCCGAGAGGCCAGCACCGAGGCCGCCGTTCGGAACGCCCGAACCCGATAGGTCGCCTCGTGGGCACGCTCCAGCAGGAAGGCAATCCGCCGCAGGTCGGCGATCGGGTCCCGGGGTCCGGCCACGCTTACTTCCAGGCTCGTGAGTGGGTAACAGTGTTATAGCACTCAACGCCACTCACGAGTGGAGAGCTCAGGCGCTGCGCGCCTGGCGTGAGCGTGCCGCCTGGGCGAATTCCTCGACAAGCGTCGCGCAGAAGGCCGGCAGGTCATCGGGCCTGCGACTGGTCACCAGGCCGTGGTCGACCACCACCTCCTCGTCGACCCAGTCGGCACCGGCATTCCGCAGATCGGTCTGCAGGCTCGGCCACGAGGTCATTCGCCGGCCGCGCACCACGTCGGCTTCTATCAGGGTCCATGGTGCGTGGCAGATTGCCGCGACCGGCTTGCCAGCGGCGAAGAATTCCTTCACGAACCGTACGGCGTGCGGATCGGTGCGCAAGAAATCCGGGTTAGCCACTCCGCCGGGCAGTACCAAGGCGTCGTAATCGTCCACCTTGGCCGCGGAAACCACCTCGTCCACCGGGAACGTGTCGCTCTTGTCCAAGTGATCGAATGCCTGCACGCTGCCCGAATCGGTCGACACCAGCGCGGGCACGCCTCCTGCCTCGTACACCGCCTTCCAGGGCTCGGTGAGTTCGACCTGCTCGGTTCCTTCCGGGGCGACCAGGAATGCCACCCGCCGGCCTTCAAGGTCTCCAGTCACGTGTCTCTCCTTTACTGTTCCGTCGCCTGCCCGGTACGGGCAAGCTCAGGGGCGAGTATCGAGCTACCCCAACCCAGTGAGCGGCAAACGCTCCTGTGACCCGGATGGGTGGCTTCGCGCTCGCCGGGGCGCAGGACCGCTACGGTGCGAAAGCGAAGAGCTCGGACAGCGAGCTCGGAAAGGAGCCCATCGTGTTCCGCCGCATTGCCCGTCCACTGCTCGCCGCTGCATCCGTCGTCGATGGGGTGGGCACTCTGGTCAACCCGAAGCCGAGGATCGAGGCGGCCACGCCGTTGCTGGCTAAGGGCCAGGGCATGATGCCTACGAAACAGCCGGTCGATCCGGCGTTGCTGGTGCAGGCAAGCGCAGCGGTGAAGGTCGCCGCCGGGCTGATGATGGCGCTCGGTTGGGCGCCCCGGATCGCTGCGACGGTGCTCGCCGTGGAGCTGATCCCCAGCACGGTGGCTCAGCATCCGTTCTGGGCCGGTGGCTACCCCGATGACCGTAGGGCCCATCAGCAGCACTTCGTGAAGAACGCAGGCCTGCTCGGTGGTCTGCTACTGGCGATCACAGCCGGCAAGCCCGCCGCGGTGAAGGGCGCCAAGAAGCGCGCCAGGAAGCTTAAGCGCAAAGCAGCCTTCAAGGCAGCCAAGGCCAAGGCACGCTGAGCGCAAGCTCTGCTGGCTAGGCAAGGACCCCGTTTCGGTCGACAGTCCGGAACGGGGTTCGCGCATGCCCAGACGCTGTCCGCGTCATATCGCGAGGTACGCACACTTCGTGGCAGGCTGGCCGCCGTCGGTGTCACCGAGCACGGCGTCATGCAGTCATGAGGTAACGCGGGGAGGTCGCGATGGGCCACGAGGTGCGTGGGGTGGTAGCGCGCGGTAAGGGCGCGCCGGTAACGGTGGAGACCGTGCAGGTGCCCGACCCGGGCCCCGGCGAGGCACTGGTCGCTGTCCAAGCATGCGGTGTGTGCCACACCGACCTGCACTACCGCGAGGGCGGGATCAACGACGAGTTCCCTTTCCTGCTCGGGCATGAGGCCGCCGGCGTTGTGGAGTCCGTCGGCGGCGGCGTCGACACCGTGGCACCCGGCGACTTCGTCATCCTCAACTGGCGTGCGGTCTGCGGTCGCTGCCGCGCGTGCCGACGGGGCAAGCCCTGGTACTGCTTCAACACCCATAACGCCGCCCAACAGATGACGCTGTCCGACGGCACCGCGCTGTCCCCTGCCCTGGGCATCGGCGCATTCGCCGAGAAGACACTGGTCCACAGCGGCCAGTGCACCAAGGTCAATCCCGCGGTCGCGGCGGGAGTCGCCGGGTTGCTCGGCTGCGGTGTAATGGCCGGGCTCGGCGCGGCGCTCAACACCGGCGGCGTCACCCGTGGTGACTCGGTTGCGGTGATCGGCTGCGGAGGGGTAGGCGATGCCGCAATCGCCGGGGCCGTGCTGGCGGGCGCGACAACGATCATCGGCGTCGATGTCGACCCGGGCAAGCTGCGGTGGGCGAGCGAGTTCGGCGCCACGCACACGATCAACGCCCGCGAGTCCGACGTCATCGAGACGGTGCGGGAGTACACCGGGGGCTTCGGAGCCGATGTCGTGATCGACGCGGTGGGCCGGCCGGAGACCTGGGAGCAGGCATTCTTCGCCCGTGACCTGGCTGGCACGGTGGTGCTGGTCGGAGTGCCCACGCCCGACCTGATGGTGCCCGGCATCCCGCTGCTGGACTTCTTCGGCCGTGGCGGGGCGCTCAAGTCATCGTGGTACGGCGACTGCCTGCCCGATCGGGACTTCCCGATGCTGGTCGACCTGCACCAGCAGGGACGGCTACCGCTGGAGAAGTTCGTCTCCGAGACGATCAGCCTGGACGATGTGGAACACGCCTTCGAGAAGATGGAGCGCGGCGAGGTCCTGCGCAGTGTCGTGCTGCTGAGCAGCTCGACCGGAGGGAGCGCAGAGTGATCGAGCGGGTGGTCACGTCGGGCACCTTCAGCCTGGACGGCGGGACCTGGGAGGTGGACAACAACGTCTGGCTGATCGGTGACGATCGTGAAGTGATCATCGTCGACGCCGCGCACGACGCGGAGGCGATCGCCGCCGCGGTGGGCGACCGGCAGGTGTTGGGCATCGTGTGCACTCACGCCCATGACGATCATGTCAGCGCCGCACCGGAGCTGGCCCGCAAACTGGCCGCGCCGGTGCTGTTGCACCACGCGGAGCACGTGCTGTGGCGCCTCGCGCACCCCGACACCCCGCCACCGGACGCCGAACTCGCCGACGGCGACGTACTACACGTCGCAGGGACCGCGCTGCAGGTGCTGCACACGCCCGGACACTCCCCCGGCTCGTGCTGCCTGCATGCCCCCGATCTGAACGTCGTGTTCAGCGGGGACACCCTGTTTCAGGGTGGCCCGGGCGCCACCGGCCGGTCCTACTCGGACTTCGGTGAGATCATCAGCTCGATCCGCAGCCGGCTGCTGACGCTGCCGGCCGAGACCGAGGTGCGCACCGGCCACGGCGACGCTACGACCATCGGCACCGAGGCCCAGCACGTCGACGAATGGCTCACCGGCTGAGTCCGCAATGCTCAGCGAGCTGGCACGGCTCGCATCGCGGGGACCTTGATCCGTTGCTCCAAGCCCGCCGGCTCGATCACCCTGGACTCCGTGACGATCGCGGTCACCAGGTCGCCAGGAGTCACGTCGAAGGCTGGGTTGAGAGCGGTGGATTCGGCCGGCGCCATCCGCCAGCCCCCGACCAAGAGCACCTCGTCGGGGTCGCGGTGCTCAATAGTCACGGCTGCACCGGTGGGCGTGTACGGGTCCAGCGTGGCGGCCGGAGCGGCCACCACGAACGGGATACCGGCCCTGGCCGCGGCGAGCGCGAGCGGGTAGGTGCCCACCTTGTTCACTACGTCGTAGTTGGCGGCGATCCGATCGGCTCCGACGATGACGGCGTCCACCCGCCCGCTGGCGATGAGCCCCGGACCGGCAGCGTCGACAACCACCTGATGCGGCACACCCAGCTGGGCAAGTTCGACCGCGGTGATCCTGGATCCCTGCAGCAACGGGCGAGTCTCCCCCACTACTACCATCCGGACCAGCGCATCGGCGTGCAGCGTCCGGACCACGCCCAGCGCGGTGCCCCACTCAACGCAGGCCAGCGCGCCCGCGTTGCAATGCGTGTGCAGCACCATCGGTCGATCGCCGACGTAGCTGCGCAGCAGCGCCGCACCGAGCCGGGACAGCGTCGCGCAAGCCCGGACGTCGGCTTCCACGAGCGACTGGGCGGCAGCCAGCACCGCGGCGTCACCCCGTGACACCGCGGGCAGCACCTGCTGTACCGCCCAACCCAGGTGTGCCGCGGTGGGGCGGGCCCCGGCGATGCGACGGGCGTCGGCCCGAACGGCATCGGCGTCATAGCCCTGTTCTGCCGACCGAGCCGCCGCGAGGGCAACACCCAGTGCTCCCAGCGCACCCAGCGCCGGCGCGCCGCGCACCACCAACCGGTGGATGGCATCCACTACCTGGCTGACAGTGTGCAGCGCCACTCGCCGCTGTTGCGGTAGGGCGGTCTGGTCGATCACATCGACGTGTCCGTCGACCCATTGGATGGTGCGCATAGATTCCGGCTCCCGGGGTTCGGCCTGCGGGCACCGTACGCGGTGCGCAGGTGGTCGCGCACCGCCCAACGGGCGATCCCGCACCGGTAAAGATCAACGCTGAGTAATCGTGGTGTACTCCCGCTCGGCACGTCCGGTGTAAACCTGACGCGGTCTACCGATCTTGGTCTCCGAGTCGCTCATCATCTCGCGCCAGTGCGCGATCCACCCCGGTAACCGGCCCATCGCGAAGAGCACCGTGAACATCCTGGTCGGGAAGCCCATCGCCCGGTAGATCAGACCGGTGTAGAAGTCGACGTTGGGATAGAGCTTGCGCTCGACGAAGTAGTCGTCGGCAAGTGCCTTCTCCTCCAGTGCCAGGGCGATGTCCAGCAGCGGGTCGTTGACGCCTAGCTTGTGCAGGATGTCGTCCGCTGTCTTCTTAACGATCTTCGCACGAGGATCGTAGTTCTTGTAGACCCGGTGCCCGAAGCCCATCAGCCGCACACCGTCGGAGTGGTCTTTCACCTTCTTGACGAAGGTGTCCACGTCCCCCCCGTTGACACGAATGCGTTCCAGCATCTCCAGCACCGACTGGTTCGCTCCGCCGTGCAGCGGGGCGGACAGCGCATTGATGCCCGCAGAGACTGACACGAAAAGATTGGCCTGTGAGGAGCCGACCATCCGCACGGTGGAGGTCGAGCAGTTCTGCTCGTGATCGGCGTGCAGGATGAACAACAGGTCCAGCGCGTTGGCCGCCACCGGGTCGACCTCGTAAGGCCTCGTGGGAAGCCCGAAGGTCATCCGCAGGAAGTTGTGCACCAGGCCCAGGGAGTTGTCCGGGTAGAGGAACGGCTGACCGATCGACTTCTTGTAGGCGTAAGCCGCGATGGTGGGCAGCTTGGCCAGCAGCCGCACCGTGGAGATCTCCACTTGCTCGTGGTCGAACGGATTGAGGCTGTCCTGGTAGAAGGTGGACAGCGCGGACACCGCGCTGGACAACACCGGCATGGGATGGGCGTCGCGCGGGAAGCCGTCGAAGAAACGTTTGAGGTCCTCGTGCAGCAGGGTGTGCATGCGAATCAGGTCGGTGAAGTGCTCTAATTGACCGCTGGTCGGCAGGTCCCCGTAGATCAGTAGGTAGCTGGTCTCCAGGAAGGTCGAGTGCTCTGCGAGCTGGCCGATCGGGTAGCCGCGGTAGCGCAGCACGCCCGCGTCGCCGTCGATGTAAGTGATTTCTGACGTGCACGCGGCGGTGTTCACGAATCCCGGATCGAGGGTGACCATCCCGGTGTTGGCCCGCAGCCTGCCCAGGTCGATACCGGACGCCCCCTGGGCAGCCCTGGTGACCGACATCCGGTGTTCGCCGCCCGAGTAATGGAGGGTCACACTGTCATAATCATTTTTTGCATGATCATTATTGACACGATCATTGTTGGACTCATTACGACCGTTGCTGGACGGTCGAACCGACACTTCAGACGCGGTGGCGTCAGTCATGGCAGTCCCTCTCACTTCTTGGGCGACACTTTCTGGGCGGCGCGGGGCAACGCTGCGGTAGCCGGTCAGGCGCACAGCATGGAGCGACATTGCATGGAGGCACACCGTCGGGAACGCCGACATACTCCAACGTAACTCACTCGCGGGAAAGCTTCGCCGGGTCGAACTCGACCCGGCCCACGAACGCCCGATTGAGTAGCCAGAGCAGGAGCCCGACCGCCAGCAGGACGCCTGCGAGTAAGTATTGGTCGGGATCGCGGCCGGACAACGGGGTCGCCAGGTAACCGCACAGCAGCGCACCCAGCCACGGGCTCCAGGACGGCGCTCGGAAGTGCGCGTGCTCGACAGGCTTGCGGCGCAGCACCAGGCAGGCGACGTTGACCAGGGTGAATACCGCGAGCAGCAGCAGCGAGGTAGTCCCCGCCAGGCCGGTCAGCGGGACGAAACTGACCAGAACCACGGCGATCGCGCTGGTGAACAAGATCGACACCCACGGGGTTCGCCGGGTCGGGTGCACCGAGCCCAGGGCCCGCGGAATGATCCGCTCGCCCGCCATGCCGTAGACCAGCCTGCTGGCCATCAGCATGTTGATCAGAGCTGAGTTGATCACTGCCAAAGAGGCCGATGACGGCAAAGAGGCCCAGCGGGAAGCCGGGTGCGCCGACCCGGACAACCTCGAGCAGCGCGCCACTTTGCGTGGCCAGCCGGTCGGCGGGTACCAGCAGCGACGAGGTGACTGCGACCAGCACGTAGATCGCCCCGGCGGCGGCCATGCCGAGCAGCATTGCGCGCGGGAAGATCTTGACCGGCTGCGTGCATTCCTCGGCCATGTTCACCGAGTCCTCGAAACCGACCATCGCGAAGAACGCCAGCGCGGTGGCCGAGGTGATCGCCAGCAGCACACCAGAATCCGAGGTGTCGATCTGGGTGAGCCTGCTCGGCTCGCCTTGACCCGAACCGACCGCATAAACGCCGATCGCAATGATGATCAGCAGTCCCGCCAGCTCGATGCAGGTGAGCACGAGATTGGCCTTGACCGACTCACCGACGCCCCGGAAATTGATCAGTGCGAGCAGCACGATGAAGGTGATCCCGACCGCCCAGACCGGCAGCGTGATGAATGCCTTGAGGTATGTCTGGCCGAACGCCACCGCCGCCGAGGAGGCGCTGGTGATGCCCGAGCTCATCACGGCGAAGGCGACGATGAAGGTCAGAAATGGGATACCGAACGCCCGGTTGGTGTACAGCGCAGCGCCGGCCGCCCTGGGGTATTTACCGACCAGCTCCAGGTAACTGAACGCAGTGAGGAAGGCAACCAGGAAGGCGCCGACGAACGGTATCCACAAGGCGCCGCCGATCTGCCCCGCAACACTGCCGGTCAAAGCGTAGATGCCGGTACCCAGGATGTCACCGATCACGAAGAAGAACAGCAGCTTCGGTCTGAGCTTCATCACCCGGGGCCATGCCCTGCGCCGTCGCCTCGCTCATGAACCCGCCTCGCTCATGAACCCGTCGCCTCGCTCATGAACCCGCCTCGTTCATGAACCCGCCTCGCTCATGAACGCAGTCTGACGGCCGTCGAGCGCTGAGTCACGCACCGCGGGGTGGGCGCGGTGTCAGCATGGCCCGTTACCCACCGTCACGGGGACAGCCGCGCAACCGTCCACTCGCCGTCGTCAGCGACGCAGTAGCGCAGCCGGTCATGCATACGGTTCGGTCTACCCTGCCAGAACTCCACACTCACCGGACTGATTCGCACTCCTCCCCAGTGCGGCGGCAACGGCACCTGCTCGTCCTCAGCGAATCGGGAAGCGACCTGCTCCAACGCATCGTCGAGGGTGCGACGGTCCGGCACCACGGTGGACTGCGCTGAGGCCCACGCCCCCAACTGCGCACCCCGCGGGCGCGTCGGCCAGTAGGCATTCGTTTCCTCTCGCGTGGTCAGCTCGACCGGCCCACGCAGGTGCGCCTGGCGATGCAGCGCAATCCAGAGAAACGTGGCCGCAGCGAACTTCGTGGCGTCGATGTCGTGCATCTTGCGGGAGGTGTAGTTGGTGTAGAAGACCACGCCGCGCGGGTCGAGGGCCTTGGCCAGCACGGTCCGCGAGCTGGGCAGGCCGTCGGCGTCCACGGTGGCCAACACCATCGCGTTGGGCTCGGGAAGCCCCGCGGCCAAGGCGTCACCGATCCACCTCGCCAGCTGCTCGTGCCAGGTCCGGGCCAGATCGGCCACGTCCAGATCCCCGGCAGGGTAGGAGACCCGCATCCGGGCCAGATCGGCGGCCGGTTCGCCCCGTTGCACCCACCCAGCCGCCACGCCGCACACTCCCCGTCACAATCCGACTGGGTTGAACCTACGTCCTCGACAGCCTCTTGACCTCATTCGGCCTCGTTCGGGGTAGGACACGTTGCAGCCGGACAAGTCTGGGGTGCACAGTTAGTCAGCTCGCGCGGCGCCGCAGTGTGGCGTGCGCCCTACCCAGAAGGTCGGCCGGCGACCCGCGCGTACCCACATCGAGGGCGATCGCGCGAGGAGGGCGGAGTGACTGCGGTAAAAGTGACTGAGTTGAATGTAACCGCGGTGAACGGGCTGGTGGCGGACACCCCCACCGGTTTCAAGCCAGGGCTGGAGGGCGTGGTCGCCTTCCACACCGAGATCGCCGAACCAGATCGAGACGGCGGCGCGTTGCGCTACCGCGGTGTGGACATCGAAGACCTTGCCGGGCGCGTGACCTTCGGTGATGTCTGGGCGTTGCTGACGGATGGGTGTTTCGGCCGCGGCCTGCCTCCCGCGGAACCCTTTCCACTGCCGGTGCATACCGGTGATGTCCGGGTCGACGTGCAAGCCGCGTTGGCGATGCTCGCACCCATCTGGGGCTACCGGCCGCTGCTGGACAGCTCCGACGTCGAGGCGCGCGCGGAGCTGGCCAGAGCCTCGGTGATGGCGCTGTCCTACGTGGCGCAGTCCGCCCGGGGCATCCACCAGCCTGCCGTGCCGCAGCACCGGATCGATCAGTGCTCCACGATCACCGAGCGCTTCATGACGCGCTGGCGCGGCGATCCGGACCCAGCACACGTCAAAGCTGTGGATGCTTATTGGGTCTCGGCCGCCGAACACGGGCTCAACGCCTCGACGCTCACCGCTCGGGTTATCGCCTCTACCGGCGCCGACGTCGCCGCCTGCCTGTCCGGGGCGATCGGCGCAATGTCCGGCCCGCTGCACGGTGGGGCGCCGGCGCGGGTGCTGCCGATGATCGAGGAGGTGGAACGCACCGGCAATGCCGCCGCGGTGGTCTGCAAGATACTGGATCGCGGTGAGCGGCTGATGGGATTCGGACATCGGGTCTACCGGGCCAAGGACCCGCGAGCACGGGTGCTGCGCCGGATCTGCAAGGAGCTCGGTGCACCGCGCCACGACGTTGCGGTGGCACTGGAGCACGCCGCGCTGGCCGAGCTCGCCTATCGGCGGCCGGACCGGATGATCGAGACCAACGTCGAGTTCTGGGCTGCGGTGATCCTCGACTTCGCGCAGGTTCCACCGCACATGATGCCGGGGATGTTCACCTGCGCCCGCACCGCGGGCTGGTGTGCGCACATCATGGAACAGAAACGCACGGGCCGGCTGATCCGCCCCGCAGCACGCTACGTCGGCCCCGATCCCCGACAACCCCAAGACGTCCAGGGCTGGAACGAGATCAAACCGTCCTAAACGCTGACCCCCCGCATTCAGCGGGCTCAGCGGGGTTATTCGGTGGTCATTTACCCCGCTGAGCCCGCTGAATGC
>JBOHGX010000104.1:0-5467 GCA_050700255.1 Pseudonocardiaceae bacterium | reverse complement strand
AGCCCCATCCGTCGCGCCGCGAACACAAAAATCTCTGGTTTAGGCTTTTCGACCCCGGCATCATGGTTAGTCACCCATCCCTGGGAGTCAAGGAACTCCCACATTCCCGCTTCTTTCACCATCTCTTTGCCATCGGCCGAACTCACGTTCTCCGGCAGGTTGGTGATAAGGCCAATACGTAGACCCACGACCTGCTTCATCGCCTCCAGCAGCTGGTCCGTTGTCGGCTTGTATTTAAGCAGGTGGCCTCGGCGGTCGACCACTCCTAAGGTATCGCGGATATCGAAGAAAACCGCCTCGACCTGCCGATCCGCCGCGGACGACAGGTCAGGGGGCACCAGCGCTCCTCCCACCGTCGCCGCTGCCGAGCCCAACCCCGGCCCCATCGCTACGCTGTCCTCGGACATTCTCAGACACCCCCTTTGACGAACTCGCTCCAATGTTAACGACACTCCTAGTAGTGCCACACCAGGAATCAGCCCGCCCGGGGTCGCGCCCGTCACCCGCGAGCAACCCGAGCCAGCCGAACACCCTGACAGTGAGCAGATACAGCAGTCGAAACAGCCCTCTCTGTCCCCACCCACCGGGTGAACCTCTTACAACGCCGCAGGTTTCGCCGCAGGCGACGACGAGCTTACGAACAAAGATCAACTACACGATGACCTCCAATCTGCTGGTCGCGCGCCGCAGTCATAGCCGCACGCGGCGGTTCGGACAGACCTGCGCGTCATCTGGCGGCTCACCGACAAGGCTTAGGCGGCCGATGACAAACCGTGGCACCACAAACGTCACTCCGCGCGACGCGGTGACGTGCCTTCCAGCCACTAGGCCGCCGTGGGTGACGCCATCGGCGAGGCTGCGCACATACCAGGGTATGGGCTCCTCGCCTACGCTGGGTAAGTTAGGAAGTGATGAGTCCCAAAAATGGGACAGCTACGCAAGGTAGGGAGCGAGCGTGACCGCCGAGGAAGCTTTGGATGCATTGCTTGGTGGCAGGCGTACCGGTGATGAGCGCGCCGACCTGATCGCAGGTGCCAAAGAAGCCATGCGCCGTCGCAGGCTCAACACCGAACACGGCGGAGTAGTGCTGGCCGCACTACACGATGACGGCCTTTCCTGGCGCGAGATCGAAGACGCCACCGGGATAGCTCGTACCACGGCCCAGCGCTGGGCGGAGCCTTCGGCCTAGGGCTATACCCGCTGGCCCTATTTTCTGATGTGTACCACTGGCGAGAAACGCCCTACCGGCCTACACCGCGTCATACCTGGCGGACCGCCGTAGCCTGACGTGACAGGGGTACGCGAAGGCACAAGATTGATCTACGAATCGTAGCTACACGTTCTCTAACAGGAAAAAGAAAGTGGGACGGGTGTGCACGAATCCATGGCCTGACGGATTATGAAACTTCGAATTCACGTCGCCGGTGTGAACGAACAGCGCGCCATGGGCCGCCTGGACGTCACGTCGTCTGGGGTGAGCTCCCTACGAGGTAGCGAAACGTGTTGTCTAGCTGGTAGCCGCCTGCTGGTGTCTGGTAGCCGGCCAGCCCTTCCAGTACGGCCCGGCGCACAGTGGCGGGGCTCGCAAGGCGCAACGCTTGTCGCCCGAGGCCGGAGTTGAGGAGGTCGCGAAGCAACGTGTCCTCGTCGGGATACCGGAACGGGCAGACGACCTCGCCAACCTCCGCCACGGTGAGCCCAGCCAACGTGGCCAACCGCTCGAGCCTGCCGTCAGCCGACAGCGATGGGGGCTGCATACCCTGGCCGTGGCCGGCGAGGCGGGGCAGCAGGCCAGACAGGGCCTGTCCGAAGACGCGGATGTCGCAGTTTTCTTGCTTGCCCCAGACCGTGATCACCACCGGCGCGCCGGGACGCGCGACCCGGGCGGCCTCGCGCAGCGCCATCAGCGGGTTGGGAACGTGCATGATCGATTGCACGCAGATCACGGCGTCGAATCTGGCGGCCGGATAGGGCAGCGCCAGGATGTCACCGACCTCAAAGGCACCCTCGGGCACCAGCGCGGCAGCTTGCTGGATCTGCCCGGCGTCCCGGTCGATCCCGGTGACCCGCGCGCCACGGTCCGCGGCGATCCGGCACAACAGCCCGGCTCCGCAACCCAGGTCGAGCAACGAGATTCCTGGACCGACGCCTGACCGGTGCAGGACCCGCTCGTAGAGCGGCGTAGCCCAACCCTGTGGTCCCTCGTCCACAAGTCGTCAACTTATCGCTGCATGGTGCAGCATGGCCTCGAAACGAGCACGGGCCGCCGCATCCGACCGGCGGGCGAAGACAGAGGAGCTCTCGGTGATCTTCATCGTCGTCAAGTTCACGATTCGTCCCGACAAGGCCGACGAGTGGCCCTCGCTCGTCGACGAGTTCACCCAGGCTACCCGGGGAGAAAAGGGCAACGTCTTCTTCGAATGGTCGAGGAGCCTCGACACGCCCAACCAATTCGTCCTGGCCGAAGCTTTCGCGGACGGCACAGCGGGCGAGGCGCACGTGAACTCGAACCACTTCAAGAAAGCCATGGCGTGGATGCCCGAAGTGATCGTGAAAAAGCCGGAGATTATCAACGTCGAGGTGCCCGGCGACGGGTGGGGACAGATGGCCGAGCTGACGCCGGCCAGCGCTTCCTAGCACATCTCAGGGCGGTCAGGTCCGGGTCGGGGGCTCCGGTACCCGCGGCACCCTGATCCCGTACTCGCGAATCTTGCGGTAGATCGTGGCGCGGGACATGCCGAGCTGCTGGGCAGCACGGACCTTGTTGCCGTCGACGTTGAGCAGGGCCTGCACGATCGCATCGCACTCGATCGACTCGAGGGGAGTGAGCACCCGGCGCGTGCTCGCCCGGCATTCCGGCGGCAGGTCGGCCACCGTGATCACGCCCGTCCGGCGGTTCGCGACGATCTTGCGCATGGTCTGGTAGAGCTGCGCGATGTTCCCCGCCCACCGGTTGCGCATCAGCACCCGCATCGCCTCGGCCGAGCAGGACAGCGAGCAGCCCTTGGTCAGCCGAGAGATCATGAACGGCACGAGCTCGCGCAGGTCTTCGATGTGGTGGCGCAACGGCGGAATCGGCAGCGATCGGGGAAAACAGCGAAGCAGCCGGGCAAGGTCGCCGTCGTAGTCCGGAAGTTGGCGGCCGCGGGTGGCCACCACCCACGGCCGATCGATGTCGGTCGATTCGCGATGCGGCTCAAGCACGTCATACAGCGCCCGCAGGACCTCGCCGGGCAGCTGGTCGATATGGGTCAGGATGATCGTCGCGGTGCCGCCGTCGATCTCCTCCGCGACCTCATCGACCCACTGCACGGAGTTACTATTATTCTCGGCCACCTCGATCCCGTCGAACACCCGCACGTGTCCGGCCGGCGAGCGGAGCTGGTGCGTGCCGCGGGCGATCGCCAGCTTGCCCACGCCAGGCTCGCCCTCCAGCACCAGCCACTCCCCGGATCGGCAGTGCCGGTCGACCTCCCGGCAGCACTTGGTCCACAGCGCCCCGGAACCCACTACCGCTGGCAGGGTCACCGCAGGCCGCCTGACCTCGTGACCGCCGCCCGCGGCGATCGGCTGGGTCAGTTGGACCTGCACGATCCCGCCGGTGACCGAGCGGTCCTCCCAGCTGGGCTTGCACAGCACCCGCGCCGTGGCACCGCTGGGCAGATCGAGGATCAGCAGCTGGCGACCGCCGGCACTCAGCGCCTCGGTGGCCTGCGCGAGAAGGATCTGCTGGTCTCCGGGGTCGAGGATCTCGCGGGCCCGGTCGTTCATCATGAGCATGTCGTTGCTGATCGCCATTACGGCGCCGTGACCGCGCCGGCACGTCATGAGGTAATCGTGCAGCAAGGCCAGCTCGTGGCGGCCGGAGTGCTCGAACAGAGCCTCTTCGATCCGCTTCGCGGCCGTCGTGGCGGCGGCCACCATCATGGGGTTCGCGTCCGCTCGCCAGCAGGTCAGGTCGATGATGCCGACCAGCTTGCCGGTCAGTGGGTGATGGATAGGTGCGCCGGCGCAGGCCAGGTCCTCGAGGTGCTCGACGTAGTGCTCGTGCCCGAAGACCTCGGCCGGGCCGCGTCCCTCCAACGCGGTGCCGATCCCGTTCGTTCCGACGTGCTGCTCGGAGTAGCTGAACCCGATGTCGAGCTTGACCCGGTCCAGATGTGCGCGGAGGGCGGAGTCGCCGGTACGACGGTCTAACACGACCCCCTGGGCGTCGGTCAGAACAACGCAGACCGGCTCGCCGGCGAGCTGCTCTGCGAGGTCACCGATAACGTTGCTCGCGCTGTATGTGAGCTGGGTGTCCCGGTTCGGGTTGGGGTCGTAAGGCAGGTCGAAATGATCCGCGGGCACCTTCCAGTCCCGGGACCGAGTCCAGGACGCCATGATGCTGTCGCGCACGACCCCCGGCTTCACGGGCTCTGCGGTGAGGAAATGTTCCCGCGCACTAGCCAGGAGCGGGCTAGCGCCCGTCGGGTCGCTGGTTACGGCTCCCCGTCGGTCGCCTAGCGGGTGCGCTTCGACCACAAGTCGCCCCTTCGGAACACCGATGATCCGCGGTGGCGGCACCATACCGCCGTCGGCAACTTGCCACCATCGTACCGCCCGGGGCGACCCTTGTAGGTACTGCACAAACAGACCGATGTCTCATGTTGAGACTGTCCGCGCCCGCACAGGGGTGTGTGATCCAAGACACGGGTACGCACCGGCCCGTCCCGGCGGGTGTTCGACGTGCCTGCTCCGTCGGCGGGGGTCCGATGTGCCGGCTCCGCCGACGGGTGCGGGCAGGAGCGTGAGGAGGTCACGGACATGAGGCGGCCTCGATGAGTGATCCCGAGCCGTCCGCAGCCGAGACGTTCAACCCGTGGAGCGTCGTCAACGTGGTGTTCCACCATCTGGCTGCGAAGGGTTTGCACCCCGTCCTCGGCGAGGCAGGGGACCCGGCGCGACCGGCAGCCGAGCTGCTGCGAGCGCTCGGTATCGGGCCCGGCCCGGAACGGTCCGAGCACACGAGGCAGGACATCAGTCAGCAACTGGCCGATTTGCGAACGGCCGTGCTCGGCGAGCGCCCGTGACCCGATCTCGGCACCTGACCAGCACGGACGTCGGAGAGAGCGAGCACATAACTGATCTTGATCTGTCTCATGTTGAGACCACCGGCCAGTCCGGCGTGAGGTGTGATTCCAGGCACAAGGCAGGGCGCGACAACGACCTGCAGGACGAGATCGAGCAACAAACCCGAACAAGTGATCGACGCTGACGGCTAGCGCCGCAGCCGACCCGAGTACACGGGTGAGGAGTGTGACCATGAGCCGTCAGAGCGTGGCAAAGGCTCACCAGAAGATCCAGGAGCTGTCCTGGGAACCGATGTATCACACGCCGTACCAAAAGTACGGGACCGACTACACCTTCCAGAAGGCGCAGAAGAGGGACCCGCTCAAGCAGGTTCTGCGGTCGTACTTCCCCATGC
>JBOHGX010000103.1:0-1969 GCA_050700255.1 Pseudonocardiaceae bacterium | reverse complement strand
GGGTCGCCGGTGCCGCCGCCCGGGCCGGTGCCGCGGTACGCCGCAGGCGCAATGGGGACAGAAACGGCGAGGTGCCGCGCGGCGGCCGCACCCGCCGGATCGGCCTGCGCCGCCGCCCCTAACCGCGCGTGTCCGGCTCTCTTGCCCGGTGTGTCGCGCTCAGCTGCACGGTGTGTCCTCATCCCCGGTCCTTGACGAGTGGAGAGGGTTCTGGCCGCCCACTCCCGAGTTCAGCGCCACCCAGACAAGCGGGCCGGTCAGACGAACTCGACCCTTGCTCCGGCCAGCACCCCGCTCAACGCAACCGGGTCGCGCCACAGTCCCGTTGCATTCGCGTTTATTTGCAACACGCCAATGTTCCGGATGCAATGAACCGGAAATGATCGCGCCCCTGTATTAGAGCGCCTGCATTAGAGCGCCTGCATTAGAGCGCCTGTATTAGAGCGCCTGTATTAGAGCGCAAGAATAACTTGCACCCCGGGAAAGCTGAGAGCAGTAAGGCCGGAGCTGTCAGGCGCTTAACGTAGAAGGATTCGAATGGTGACCCCAAGCGCGAAGACATCGACGGAGTATGACGCTTCCGGCGACCTCGAGGGCATGCATCGCTCGGTGGTGGTCATCGGCGGCGGGCAAGCCGGTCTGTCCATGAGCTATTGCCTTACCCAACACGGCGTTGATCACGTCGTGCTGAAGCGTGACCTGACCGCGTCGGCCACCAATGGCGTGACCGGCGATGGGATTCGTTCTGCCTGGTGACACCGAAGAAGCATCAGCGCTAGCTTCGCCGTCACCTGAACCTCCAGCTCGCTTCGCCGTCACCTGAACCTCCAGCTCGTACCAAACCCAGCACGACACCGCCGACCAGCGACAAGAAACTCAGCGGCGCAGCGGACGCCAAATGCAGGAGTAGGACGGGCAGGCGGACCGGGAGCGGCGAGGGAAACCGTGCTCGTCGGGACTCCTTGACGCTCCTTGACGCCGCGGTTCCAGCATCACCGGTGCACACCGCTGCGAGCGGGACAGCGCCGCTGAACATGGACCCGCGGCGGTGGTACCTAACGCGACGTCGGCAGAGTCTCGTGGGTGATCAAACCCCGCCCGGATTCTTGCTGACCTGGCCGCCGCCTTTTCTCGCAGCACTCCCGGGCAGCGGATAGCTTCGGGTCGTGCACCACAGGCGGACACACCGGGCAAGAGACGCGGACACGCCGGCGATGCAGGAGGGGTACTCCCAGTGCGGTACCGGCCGGTACGTCCGCTGATCGATGCCCCCGCACGGGGTGCTGACTACCGTTGTTCCCGTGGCACAAGCAGCCCTGGGGAAGCCGGCCGGTGCCGGTCTGCTCCGGCGCCTCCCAGTGTTCGTGCTGCCACTGGTGCTCGCCCTGGCCCAGCTCCAGGGAACCCGCTTCGCCGCGATCGACCAGCCTGAGCGCACCTCGTTGGATTCGTTGGCCATCATGCTGCTTGTCGCCGGTCCCGTCGCGCTGCTCACCCGCCGGCGCTACCCAGTGGTCGCGCTCGGCGCGGTCCTCACCGTGACGGTTGCCTACTACGCACTGGACTATCCCTACGGCCCCGCGTTTCTCAGCGTCGCGCTGGCTCTGGCCAGCGCTGTGCTGCGCGGGCACCGGCGCCTCGCGTGGGCCGGCGCGGGCTCGGCATACCTCACGCTGCTGCTGGTGCAGGCGCTGCCGGGGGGCGCGCCCACACCCGGTGTGGCCCAGGCGGCCGGCGTCGCGGCCTGGGCGCTCGTCGTGCTGCTGGCCTGCGAAGGTCTGCGGATCCGCGCCGAGCGCAGCGCCGAGGCGGCCCGGTCCCGAGATGAACAAGAACGGCGCCGGGCCACCGAGCAGCGCTTGCAGATCGCCCGTGACCTGCACGACGTGCTCGCACACAACATCTCGCTGATCAACGTCCAGGCGTCGGTGGCGCTGCACCTGCTCGACGAGCAGCCAGACGCCGCGCG
>JBOHGX010000102.1:0-17517 GCA_050700255.1 Pseudonocardiaceae bacterium | reverse complement strand
AGGCGGTGGTCGTGGCCCGTGAAGACCGGCCGGGGGATAAGCGGTTGGTCGCCTATGTGGTGGCTGCGGGGCAGGACGGTTGCCGGCCGGAGGTGTTGGGAGACTACCTGCGCGGGCGGTTGCCGGCGTATATGGTGCCGGCGACGGTGGTGGTGCTCGACGGGTTGCCGTTGACACCGAATGGCAAACTCGACCGTAAAGGGTTGCCGGCACCGGAGTTTTTGGTGGGGGTTGGGCGGGCGCCACGCAGTCCGCAAGAACAGATCCTCGCTGAGTTGTTCGCGCAGGTGCTGGGGCTTTCCCGGGTCGGGATCGACGACAACTTTTTCGATCTGGGTGGGCATTCGCTGCTGGCCACCCAGTTGATTTCCCGGATCCGCGTGGTGTTGGGTGTGGAACTCCCATTGCACGCGTTGTTTGAGGTCCCCACGGTGGCCGGGGTGGCCGCCCGTTTAGACGATGCCGGGCCGGCAAAGTGGGCGTTGACACCTCCCGCGCGTACACAGCAAGGTGCGTTTGATGTGCTGCTGTCTCTACGCTCACATGGGCTGCGACCCCCGCTGTTCTGCATACACCCGCCCGGCGGCTTGAGCTGGTGTTACGCCGGATTGCTTCGCCACATTCCTCCGCACTATCCGGTCTACGGCCTGCAAGCACGAGCTCTGACCCACCCCGGTTCAATCCCCGCTACATTAGAGGAGATGGTCACCGAGTACGTCGACCAGATCCGCACCGTGCAACCCACGGGGCCCTACCAGTTACTGGGCTGGTCCTTCGGCGGCGCTGTTGCCCACGCCATCGCCGTCCGGTTGCAACATCAGGGCGACTCGGTATCGCTGCTGGCCGTGCTCGATTCCCGCCCTTTTGACTCCCCACGCCGGTTCAACCTCCGCCCCATGGAGAACCATATCCTCGCTCTTCTGCTGAAGATCTACACCTCGATCAAAATTGACCGCAAGCTGAGTGTTTCTGAGGTCGTGGCGATGCTCCGTGACAAGGATAGTCACAGCGTGCTCGCCAGCATGGAGGAATGCCACGTCACGGCATTTATTGAGATCTTTTCTCACAATTTAGCGCTCCAGCCTACCTCGGCCGTGGGCAGCTTCGACGGGGACCTGCTGTACTTCCACGCGATGCGCGATAATCCAATGGGTGCACCCGCTGGTAAAGCCTGGCGGTCAGCGGTGACCGGACGCATTGAAACCCATGAGGTCGCCTGCCGACATCTCGACATGACACAGCCAGCACCACTGGCCCACATCGGCCGAGTAGTGGCCGAGCATCTTGACGTCATCAATAAAAATCAGGGGAGTCTTGGTGAGCAATCCATTCGATGATGAAAACGCCACCTTCCATGTCCTTGTCAATGATGAGGGCCAGCACTCACTGTGGCCCACCTTTGCTGATGTTCCCGTAGGCTGGTCAATCGTGCTGGCCAGCACCGACCGACGGTCCTGTGTGGACTATGTCAACGCGCATTGGACTGACATGCGTCCGAATAGCCTGATTGAGGCCATGGAAAGGAGCCATAACAAAATCTCACAAAGTCGGTCGCGTGTTGAGCCAGATGCTACTCAATAATGCCGTGCGCCACCACTCGATGATGAGAGTTCCGGCTACCCGGTGGATGACACATTCAGGCCGCCGCAGTCCTGCAGCCATCCAAGGATCAGCTCAGCGGACCGCGCGGCCTCGGTCATCAGCACAAAATGCCCCCGGCCCGGTATGACGATGGAGGTGCAGGACGGCAGCACCCACTTCAGCCAGCTCGCCTGCTCGGCCAGATTGGACTCGCCGCCGTAGATGGCCATGGTGGGCACGACCACGGCGGCGATCTGCGGGGTGGGCAGCACGTCGCTTGCTGGGAGATCCTCGGCGATCGAAGTCGACCACAGTACCCCGGCTGCGCGCTTGACCAAGCGGGCGGCGTACACACCGTAATCGTCTGTTATCCCGGCGATGACCTCCGGCCGGGGGAGCTGGTCTTTGGCGCGGGCCAGGACGGTGGCCATTGTTCTCGCCCATGCGGGGGTGGCAGGGGTCGACTCGACGAGCACGATGGAGGCCACTCGCTCGGGTCGACGCTCGGCGTAGCCGAAGGCGACCGTGCCACCGAAGGAGTTGCCGACCAGGTGCACGGGGACACGGGCCACCAGCACGTCTAGCAGCGCGTCGAGATCGTCGAGGAAATCGGCGAGCCGGTAGCCGGTGCTCGGGCGGGCGCTGCGACCGTGACCCCGCAGGTCATACATGATCACGTCGAGACCGGCAGCGGCGAACGCGGGACCGACCGTGAAGTAGTAGCTGGCAAGGCTGTCGGGGAGAATGCCGTGCACTAACACCATGGTCGGTGCCGGTCCGGCACCGGTGCGCCTCGTGGCGGATAACCGCTGCACGTGGTGGTTCAGGCCGTTGGCCAAGACCATGGCCACCGCGTCAGCTCCCCACGGTGCAGTGGGTGATGTATCGAACGAGGTGACCCACGTTCAGCTCTAAGGCCTTGTCGAGACTCAAGTCGGCGATGAACTCGGCGAAATTCACTCGCTCGCCATAGTGATCGCGTAGCTGGACGGATAGTTCGACCACGTCAAGGCTCGCCATATCTAGATCAGCGACGATCCGTGTGTTCATCGAGATCCCAGAGTCCACCACAAACCGCTCACCGAGCACCGCAACGATCATCTTCGAGACCTCCTTGAGTACTCGCTGTTCGTCCGTTGTCAGCGCCGCCGTGTCACTTTCACTCATGTTCGCGCTCTCCTTCGCTGGTTGACTGGACAGTCCAGGCAACCACGTAATCCCGTGCCGGTAACTCCGGTGGGTTGCTGACTTGCCTAACGTGGACGAAGTAGGCAGCGCCGGTGGCGGCAACCAGCAGCTCGTCGCAACCGGCACTTCGTACCGAGAACGCCCGTGGCCGGTGCCCCAGGCCAGTGCCCTCGGCCTTGGCCACCGCCTCCTTGGCGGCCCAGAACCTCGTGAACCACACCGCTGCAGGCTCGCCTGAGCGCGCACACATCTCCTCGAGCAGAACTCGTTCGGCTGCGCCCAGCGCAACCGTCAGCGCCTCCTCGATCCGCTCGCTGATCACCTCGATATCGATGCCGACGCCCCTGCACTCGGCCCGTGGCCGGGTGATCGCCACGCCTGCTTCGGCGCTATGCGCCAGCGAGACGGCCAGCTCCGGCAAGACTCGGCCGTGTATCCCGCTGACCGTGGGCCGCCCGGTTTGGTCGTTAGACACCCTGATCTCGGCGGGAAATACAGGACCGGTGCCGTGATCCCACAGCTGCCTGCGCACCGCGTCCTTCACCGCGATCCGCCCGAGCAACCATTGCCGCCGAGCCTGCGGCGGGCAGCGCTCGTAGTCGGCGCGTTCGACGCTGCTTGTCTGGCTGCGCAGCATCAGCTCTCGGGAAGGGAGATCGGGCCAGCACTCGAAGACCAGCTCCCAATCACCCGGTTGCCGCCTCGACAGCGTGCTCCGCTGCGGAGCGTGTTCGACCGACCTGGTCACCGGATCGTCGTCGAAGCGCCGGTCCACCCATCCGGTGATCTCCGCCCACACAGACCCGGCGGCGACCAACTGCATGTCCGCCTCGAGGGTGGTGTCGTCCAGCGAAGTGATCCGAATCGAGCACTCCAGCTGGGCGCCAAGCGCCGGGTGCGGCCCGAAGAATCGGACTACGCGCATACCGACCGGGAAGACCCTGCCGCGCTGTAGATGTGTCGCTTTGATCCAGTAACCGAGAAGCTGACCGGCAGTATCCAGCAGCCCACCAGGGGCCGCCGGGGTGGTCAGCACACCGCGGACGTGATTGGCTCCCATCGCAGTCAGCTCGATGATGCCGCGGAACGCCGGACCATGAAACATCCACCGCTGGCGGTACAGCTCGGTTGCCGTCAGCTCCGGCACCCATTCAATTGCCGGATCGAATGACCACACCATGGGGGTGGGGGCCGGGTAGCCCTCCGCGAGTTCGACCGTGGCAGTTGCATACTGCCCGACCGACATCCCAAGAACGCCTCGGTCCGCCAGTTTCGCCGACACCGTGACATCGATCGACGGCGAGGCGGCCAGCCATCGCTTCAACTTCACGTCGCGAACCGCAGCAACGCTGGTGCCGGGCACCAGCTGTTCGGCGACTTCGGCAAGCTGAGCGATCAGCGTGGTTGCCGGGACCACCGGGTAGCGATCGTGCTCGTCCGGCCAGTCCAGCCGCTGCGCGAAGAAGCAGTGGTCACGCAGATGGGGCATGGTCTCGGTGGACACCCGCAACACCCCGGTGAACTCGCCGCTCCTCGAGAAGGTCGCCGCCCCGTCAGTCGCGCGATGACCAGCTTGCGCAGCGCCGTTGTGGCGCGCTGCGAGCACCGTGGCCACAGCGCCCGCGGTCTCCTGCAACGTCTCGGCGAGGTCGGCTGCGATCCCGCCCCGCCCGGCCAATTCCACGCCGACGCGGCCCTTCCCGGTCAGCTCCGGTCGGTGCTCTGCAGGCAGCGAGATCAGTGCAGCGCCAAGGTCGAGCCGCACGGTGCGCGCGCCCAGCCCCGCTTCTACGGGGCCATCCAGTTCATCCACACCCAGCCCGTCCACCCACAGCGCGGTGGCCACCCTGCGCAGCTGGGCCAGGCCTTCGTGCTGCGGCGAGGCCGCGGCAATCACCAGGTGCTCCGTGCCTCGCAACGTGCTGTTGATCAGCGATGCGAGCTGACCGCAACCGAGCTGGATAAAGGCGGTACATCCTGCGGCGTGCATTGCCTCGATGAGGGGGCGAAAGCGCACTGGCGCCAGCAGGTGCCTAATGATCAGCTCGCGGACTGCGGCCTCGCCGTCCGGGTACGGCGACGCGGTCGTCGCTGACCACATCGCAGTGTGCGGCGGATGCAGAGTGTCGCGGCCTATCGCGGCTCTGATCGAGTCAAGGTAGGGCGCGAGCATCGGGGTGTGGAACCCGGATTGGAACGGCAGCACCTGGGCGACTACTCCACGGCGCCGGAAGTCTGCGACCAGCTTGTCCACCGAGCGCGTCGGACCGCAGATGATCGACTGGTTGGGGGCGTTGTCGTGGGAGAGCACGACGTCCGACTGCTCGCCGAGTTCACTGGTCACCCACTGCGCCGAGGCGCCGAGCGCCGCGAACGCCAGCGCCGGCACGTGCATCGCCTCCGGGTCGAACGCTTCGAGGAGCCCGTCGAACTCGGTGACGGAGAGATACCCCGCGCAGGCCATACCGGTCCACTCCCCGACGCTGTGCCCGGCGATGGCGTCCGGCGTGATGCCCATCCGGCCCAGCGCATCGTGCAGCAGACGGCCTAGACGCAGCACCGCGACACCGTGCATCGCGACGTCGCCCATGAGGGAGTCCGAGGTAGGCGGCAGCGCGGGCAGCTCGAAATACTCGGCGACGTCGGCGACGCGGGGCGAGAACTGGGCTTCCAGCCCCGGAAAGACAAAGGCAAGCTTGCCGCCGCCGGGCCCGAGCAAGGGCTCAGCGGTGAACCAAACATCTGCTCCCCCCCGCCAGGAGTGTTGCTTTGTCACCGCTGCGCGAGCCGTGGCCAGCCGTTTCGCGGTGGGCATGACAATGCCCAGCCGCACTCGCCCGGTGGTGGCCGACTGAGTGCTGGCGGCCTGGTGCAGCAGCGCGGCGTCATCGACATCGAGCAGGTCGGCCAGTTGCGCTGGGCGGTCGGCGGCCAGCCGGAGCACCCGCTCCGGTTCGGCAGTCACTGCGGCGCGCAGCCGAGGGGTCACCCAGTCCGGTTCGCCGGGTGCCTGCTCGATCAGCACGTGCGCGTTGATCCCACCAAAGCCGAACGCGTTCACCCCGGCGCGGCGGATCGGGCCTTCCCACGGTCGGGCCGCATCGATCGGCATGAACCGGGTTTGAGCCAGCGCAGGATGAGGATCGCTGCAGTGGAGGGTCCCCAGCAGCGTTGCGTGATACACCGCGAGCGCGGACTTGATCAAACCGGCCACTCCGGCGGCTGGCATGGCGTGGCCGATCATCGACTTCACCGAGCCGATCACCGCTGGCGGCTCACCATTAGCCGGCGCTCCGAAAACCTCGGCCAGCGTGGCAAGTTCGGCGGCATCACCAGCCGCAGTGGCCGTGCCGTGCGCTTCTAACAGCCCGAGCGCGCCAGCGGCGCGCGGGTCCAGCCCGGCCATTCGCCACGCCTGGCGCACCGCCCGCACCTGGCTCACTGTCGACGGATTCACCAGGCTGGTGCCGCGCCCGTCACTGGATACTCCGGTGCCCCGAATCACCGCGTAGATCCGGTCTCCGGCCTGCTCGGCATCGGCGAGGCGCTTGAGTACCACCACACCGGTGCCCTCACCGATTAGCAGGCCGTCTGCCGCGCGATCCAGCGGGCGGATCTGCTGGCTCGGTGACAGCGCGCCCAGCTGGGCGAATACGCTCCACAGCGTGATGTCGTGACAGTGATGCACGCCGCCCGCCAGCACCACGTCGCAACGACCTCGGGCCAGTTCGGCGACGGCGCTGTCCACCGCAACCAGGGATGAGGCGCACGCGGCGTCGATCGTGTAGGCCGGGCCACGCAAGTCCAGCCGGTTGGCGATCCGGGATGTCACGAGGTTGGGAATTAGGCCGATTGCCGCTTCCGGCTCCCAGGGGCCCAACTGGGCGGTGAACGACGAGCGGACCCGGTCCAATGTTGCAGGTTCGAGATCGGGCATCAATTCGCCGAGGGTGTGCACGAGCTGGTTCGCCGTGCGCACCCGGTGGAACATCCGCACTGTCGCTGAGCCTAGGTAACCGCCCCGACCAAGGATCACACCGACACGTGTCCGGTCCGCCGGCAGGCACCGCTCGCCGCCTGCGTCCGCGATGGCGTCCGAGGCCACCTGCAATGCGATCAGCTGATCAGGCTCGGTCCCGGCCACCGAACTCGGCATAATTCCGAACCTGGTCACCTCCACGTCGGCAAGCTCGTCGACGAAGCCGCCGCGCCGGCAGTACAGCCGGTCTGGTGGGGGTGGGCCTGCCGCACCTGGGGCGTAGCACCGCTCGTCCCAGCGCCCGGGCCGCAGGTCACTGATCGCGTCGACCCCGTCGCGCAGGTTCCGCCAGTAGGACTGCAGGTCCCGAGCGCCGGGGAACAGCAGCGCCATCCCGACGATCGCGACCTGGTCCGCAGTTGCTGGTGCAGTCATCTCTCACCAGCCGGAAGCGGTGTAGATGACCACACGATCCGACCTGTTGCCCCACGCGAGTTCGTGAAGCAGGCACCGGGTACCTTCCTCCGGGTCTATGAGTCTGACACCCCGGCGGGCGTACTGGGCGGCCAGCTCGGGGGTGACCATCCCGGCGTGCGTGCCGGTCGGCGCCCATGGACCCCAGTGGACGGTCAGAGCGCGCCGATCCCCACCGGCGGCTGCCCAGCGGGCGCCGAGATCGGCCAGCGCCTCGTTCGCTGCTGCGTAGTCCCCCTGGCCGCGATTGCCGAGCACCGCGGCAATGCTGCCGTACAGCACCACGAACCCGGGCCCGTTCGGCAACCCGTCGACCGCGTCCAGCAGTGCGCTCGCCCCGACGACCTTGGTGTTCCACACCCGGCGGAAGGAGTTGATGTCCTTGTCTGCCAGCAGCTTGTCCTCGATCAGGCCTGCGGCGTAGCAGACGCCGTCGAGCCTTCCGTGCGCGGCGTAAATCTCCTTGATCACCCGATGAACCGCGGCGGCGTCTCGGACATCGACGCAGTGGTAACGCACAGAGGTGGCCGACTCGCCGACTTCGGCGAGTGTCGCAGCGAGCTCGCGCTGCGCCAGGATCCGGTCGATTTCTTGCTTGATCTCGGCCGGTGAGCCGACCTGGCGCGCAGCCAGCACGGCGCGCAACGCTGCCGCGTCGCCTGCCGCGGTGTACTCGGCGGGCTCCGGCTCGACCGGGAGCGGCGTGCGGCCAAGCAGCTCGATGCGGCACCGGCTGGCCGCTGCCAGAGCGACGGCGAATTGGGCGGCGATCCCGCGCCCCCCGCCGACGAGCAGCACAACCGATTCACCGTCGAGTCCCATGGCGGCCGCTGCCGGTGCTCGGTCATCGGGGGCTTCTAAACCGGCGCACGGGAGTGATTCCAGCGGCTCGGCCACCAGCTCCAGGCCGCGACGCGACGTGGCATCGCTGCGCACCACCGGGTGCTGGCTGTCGGTCAGCAATTCGGTGACCAGCGCGTCGGCGACCTCCCGCGCGCGCCTGGTCGGGTCGACCTCGACCAACCGCGCCACCATCTTCGGGTACTCCCTGGCCACCGTGCGAAAGAACCCGCGCAGTCCGTCCGCCTGCTCGCCTGCCACCGTCCCCGGGCTCGCCATGATCAGCCAGCGCGGCGCGGCCGCAAGGGAAGCCTTCAAGGCGGGAAAGGAGTCCGGCATGACCGGAGCGGGTGAAGTGGTCAGCGCGCCGAGGTGGATCCATCCATGTACACCGCTGGCGGCCGCGCCAAGCTCGTGCTGCGGGTCGAGGACGTCCACTTCAGCCCCGACATCAGTCAATGCGATGACCAACTGCTCGGTGACCGAGTGCTCGGGAAGCGCATCAGCGGAAGTGGTGGCGAACAGGAGAAATCGCGTGCCGGTCAGCTCCCGTGCGGCACGGGCGGGTTCAAGCAGTTCGACCTCCCGCAGCACCATACGCTGCGGTGCCGTGGATCCGGCGGGTGCGGCCGGCTGCGCGGTGGGTGGCTGGGCCAGCATCGGCACCTCGGAGGCCGGCTCAGTCGCCGCACGATCGATCTTTCCGGCCAGCCAAGTAGTGATTGCCTGCACCGTACGGGCCTTAGCCAGGTCCTCCAGCTCCGCATCGGCCAGACCGGCTGCCCCCTCTGTGCCGCCCGAAGCAGGGCTCGCGAGATCGAGACGTCCGGCGATCTTGCCGGCGATCTCGGCGCGCTTGATCGAGTCGATGCTCAAATCGGTTTCGAGGTCGAAATCTGAGGAGATCATGTCGGCCGGATAGCCGGTGCGTTCGGCGATGATGTCTACCACGGTGCGTGCGATCTCCGCAGCGGTGAGCGACTGCGCCCCGGTGCTCCGAGCCACCGAGCTGATCGGTCCCGGTATTGAGTACGCTGCGCCGGGTCCGCGGACCGGTGTGATCTCCACCGGCTGAATCCGAGCCTGTTGAGCCCGCGTCTGCCTGGCTGGGACCGGCTGACCTGGCGCTTGTTGCGCCGACGCGCCCAGGTAGTTGAGCAGGACGTCTCGCTGCGCGGTGATCATGTCACGGCCGGCCTGGACGAATTCCGTGATCATCGCCTCGACCGGCGCGCCGCCGGTGCGCTCATCTTTGAGATCATCGGCAGCAATCTTGTGGTTCACCAACATCTCCCGCAGCGGTCTGGCCGGCGTGAGGGCGCCGGTCGGGATCTCCCCGTCTGCGGTGCGGACGAGCTGGCCGTCGACTGTCCAGCCAGGACGCTCCGGCACGGCGGCGCTGGAGACATCGACCACCTCCCGGCCGGCAAACAACCGATCGGTACGCACATCGACACCAGCAACAGCGAGCTGCGCAAGAGCCGTGAGGTAGCCGCGCAGACCGTCACCCGGGCTGGCCTCGAGCGTGATTGTCTGATGTGGACGTTGCCCTAGCGTCTCCGACACCAGCTTGCTGAGCACCGAGCCGGGCCCTGCCTCGATGAAGATCCGTGCACCTGCCGCGTACATCGCCTCCACCTGCTCGGCGAAGCGCACCGGGGCGGCGAGCTGGGCAGCTAGCTCGGCGCGGATCCCTTCGGAATGGCAGGGGTACCGCGCGGCGGTGCGATTGGCGAAAACCGGCAGCTCCGGGGCATGCAAAGCTTGGTTTGCCAGCACCGTTGCGAAGGTGTCGGCTGCGTCAGCCACCACCGGGCTGTGGAAAGCGCAAGCAACCGGGATCTGTTTGGCGCCGAGCCCCGCAGCCCGAAATCGGGCCACCGCATCGGCAACGGCGGCGCTGGGCCCGGAGATCACCGTCTGCGCAGGCGCATTGTGGTTCGCCAGCACCACTCGATCAGCCAGGCCGGCCGTGCGCAGCTCCGGCTCAATCTCGGCTGGTCCAGCGGACACCGCGGCCATCGCGCCTGGTTCGTCGCCCGCGGCGGATAGGATCGCCGCGGCACGTGCCGCACTAAGCCTCAGCAGGGTCTCCGGGTCTAACGTGCCCGCGGCGGCCAGTGCGACCAGCTCGCCGTAGCTATGCCCAGCCACCATGTCCGGCCAGACGCCGGCCCGGCGCAGCACGTCGTGGGCAGCCAGTCCGACGATGCCCAGGGTCGGCTGGGCGACCCTGGTGTCGGTGATCCGGGCGAGCTGACGGTTTCGCTCGGCCAGATCGAACGCCTTGGGCGGATAAAGCACATCGGCCGTGCGCACATCTGCTACCCGGACACCGAGCTGCAGGTAGCGCTGCAACTCGGGGAAGGTGATGAACAGCTCGGCGAACATACCGGGCCGTTGGCTGCCCTGGCCGGGAAACAGCATGGCAACCTTCCCGGGCGGGTCGAGCCGCCCTGGTCCGGGCGGGGCAGGGCCTGCGCAGTACACCCCGGCACCGGGATCGTGCTGCCCTCCCGCCGCCTTGCCCAGCAGGCCCAGCAGCTCGTCGAGATCACCTGCGAGCACCGCGCACTGCACCGGCTCGGCACGCTGCTCGGCCCGGCGGGAGGTGGTGGCGGCCAGATCGCGCAGACGCCAGGGACGTCCGGCAGCCTCGTTCGCCGAGACCAGCTTGAGCAGGGTCTCGATTTCGCCGCGCGCAGCGGCCGGGCCGGCGCCGCGGAAGATGAACAGCTCGACCGGCCACTGCGCGAGGCCGTGCCGGGGTGGTGGACCCGTGTCGTAGCCCCGCAACACGACATGGAAGTTCGTGCCGCCGAAGCCGAACCCGCTGACCCCGGCGACCCGCCTGGCGGGGTCGACCGCCCACGGTCGCGCCGAGGTGTGAAAGCAGAACGGGCTCTTCTCCGGGTCCCACGCTGGATTCGGGGTGTCGAGGTTACTCGTCGGCGGCAGCACCCCGGTATGCAGCGCGAGCACCGTCTTGATCAATCCGGCCAGGCCCGCCGCGCACTTCGTATGCCCGATCTGGGACTTCACCGAACCCAGCGTGCAGCTGCCCGGTGCCGCTCCCGCCTCGGTGAACACCTCGGTCAGGGTGCTCAACTCGGTCCGGTCGCCAACCACCGTGCCGGTGCCGTGCGCCTCAATCAGTGTGACCTCGCTGGGTGAGACGCCCGCGATGCGGTAAGCCCGCTGCAAGGCGGCGCGCTGACCCTCAGGACGCGGCGCGGTGAGCCCGAGCGAGCGCCCGTCACTGGCGCTGCCCACCCCCGAGATCACCGCGTAGATGCGGTCGCCGTCGGCCTCGGCGTCGGCCAGCCGCTTGAGTACCAGGCAGGCGACGCCTTCGCCGAGCACGATGCCGTCCGCAGCGGCGTCGAAGGTTCTCGTGCGACCCGTGGGCGATAGGGCGTGCACCGAAGAGAAGAGCAGGTAGTCGTTTATCCCGTTGTGCAGGTCAGCCCCGCCGCAGAGCACCACATCACTGGTGTGGCTGGTCAGCTCCTTGCAGGCAACATCAACGGCGGCTAACGACGAGGCACACGCCGCGTCTACGGTGTAGTTGGCACCGCCGAGGTCAAGCCGGTTGGCGACCCGACCCGCGATGACGTTAGCGAGCATGCCGGGGAAGGAGTCCTCGGTGAGCTCGGGCAGTTGCTCGTCCAGCTCGTCGGGCAATGTGCCGAGATAGGCGGGCAGAGTGGTCCGCAGCACCGTGGCGTTGGACAGGTCACTGCCCGCCTCCGCGCCGAAGACCACCGAGGTGCGGGCCCGGTTGAAGTCCCGATCGCGGTAGCCGGCGTCGATCAGCGCGCGACTCGCGACCTCCAACGCGAGCAGCTGCACCGGCTCAATGCTTTGCAGTGATGCGGGCGGGATGCCGTAGCGGAGCGGATCGAATGGGATCTGCGGTAGGAAGCCGCCCCACTTCGACGTGCTGGTATTGGGCTCGCCCACCGCTGAGTAGTAGATGCCGGGATCCCACCGGTGCGGCGGGACTTCGGTGACCGAGTCAACACCGGACAGCACGTTTGCCCAGAAACCGGCCAGGTCACTGGCCTGTGGGAACATGCAGGACATTCCCACCACGGCAACGTCTAGAGGTCTTGGGGGCGGTTCGGTGGCTGGTGCGGTAGCGGCCCCGAGTTCGGTGCGCAATTGTTCGGCGCGCTCGGCGAGGAACTCGGCAGCACCACTACTCACCGCGGCGTGCAGCTGTGCCGTCGTGGTCACCGCGGAGCGCAGCACGGCCACCTCCCCGGCCATGAACATGCCGTCGGCCAGCTGGCGAGCCTCGTCCAGCGTGACCAGGTCTTCGCCGATCCGCTCGACGCCCTTGCTAGCCATTCGCAACCGCCCGATGTTCAACTGCTCCAGCCGCTCCCAAAGCTGGCGGCCGCTGACTCCGCTGCCCTGCAGCTCGCTCTTGATGCGGGCGTAGGACTCGGTGAACGGGGTCGGCAGGCACCGAGTCGCGTGCCCGGGCGCGGTCACCAGCAGCTCGGTTCGGCGCGCAGCCACCGCCTGGCGCTGGAACACCTCGCCGATCGCGCCGCAGCGCACCGCTTCCTCGGTGAACAGGTACGCGGTGCCCATCAACACGCCAACGTTGACACCACTCTCGATCAGCGGTGCCGCCATGACGGCCACCATCGCCGCCGATCTTTGATCATTCACGCCGCCGGCGAACAACACCTGCAGCTGGCGCGCAGTGCCCGCCGCAGCGGTGTCCAGATAGTCGGCCAGCACGCCCACCTGCGCCTCCCAGAGCGGGAAGCTATGTAGCGGACCCACATGCCCGCCGCATTCCGAGCCCTCAAAAACGAACTTGCGTGCCCCGGCTTGGAGGAATTGCTTGCACAGCTCCGGTGAGGGCACGTGCAGGAACGTGCTGATACCGGCCTCCTCCAGCGCGATCGCCTGGGCGGGCCGCCCGCCTGCGATGATCGCGTGACTGGGCTGCAGCTGACGGATCACCTCAAGCTGGGCGTATCTGGTTTCTTCCGGTGCGAAGCCGAGGATCCCGACCCCCCACGGTCGCCCGACGAGCTCAGCGCGGGTCTGTTCGAGCAGGGTGCGGGACTGCTCCGCGGTGGCGAGCGCGAGCGCGACGAACGGCAACGCCCCGTCGGCAGCGGCCGCGGCGGCAAACGACGGTTGATCACTCACCCGAGTCATCGGGCCTTGCGCGATCGGCAGTGGTACGCCCAACCAGCCGCTGCCGTGCGCATCGGAACTCAACGCGCTCGCGGCCAGACCTTCGGTTTGCTGACTCACCGCGTCGTGGATGGCCGCACGGATACCGCGCACCGCGCCGCCGACATCGCCGAAGCGTCGCGCGAACCTGGCGGCGAGGAAGCCGTCTTGGCCGATGGGAAGCGCCCCCCGACCACGGCGCTGCCACACTCGCTGACCGTCGACCACAATGGTCTCCGAGCCGTCCATCGAAGCAATCGCCCTACGCCACTTTTCGCTGGGCCAGCCCTCGAGCTGGGCCTCGGCCAGAAGCGCCAACTGGCTGTCCAGAACCACCCCGGCCGCACCACCGATGACCGCCGCGGCCGCGGTCCGCTCCCCAATGCCACCCCATGCCCACACCGGGACGGTGACCGCATCATCGGCTAATAGTTGCTGCAGCAGCACGAAGGTGGACAGCTCGCCGACCGGGCCGCCGCACTCGGTGCCCCGAGCGATCAACCCATGTGCGCCGTCGGCGACCGCACCGGCCGCGTCGGCGCTAGTCGCGACCTCGACCAGCACGGACATCTCGGCGGGCAGGTCGGCGGGCCGCCACCGGCAACCCGCACCGAGCAGCACGGCACGCAGTCCGGTGCGGCCTGCAGAAAACAGCTCATCGGGGGTCACTGCGCATCCAGCGGTGATCCGCACAGCAAAAGGCTGCTGGCACCAACTGTGGGCGAGCGCGAGTGCCTCTCGCGCGCGCCGATCACCGGCACCCAGGTCCAGCACGCCACATCCGCCAGCACGTCCGACTGAGGCGACCAACCTGGTATGTGGTTCACCAAAAGGACTGACACCGAGCACCAGTCCCAGCATACTTTCCGAAAAGCTCATAGGTGCTCCACGTTATTGGGGCGCCGATTCACGCCACGCACTATGGCCAGGTTAAACCGGCACTCCTGCCGGCTTAACCCCCGGCATCGACCTCGCCAGAGGCCTACCAATCGTGCTTGTGGCGCGCACGTCGATTCCATGCCCTTAAAAGAACAGTGCGACACCCAGCTAGGGCCACGTGCAAGTCGCCACACAGCCGTTGTTGACTCACGGCCACATGCCTGCACGTAATCCAAGACATTTCCCCCTCGGCAAACCGTCCGCCCCGCGCCGATCGGCAAAGGACGGATACCCCCTAGCCTCTCATGATGCGTGTTCCCCCTCGGTTTCGGCGAGTACTCAAAAGGGTGAGTGCCAACTCGTGTGGGTGAAGCTCAGCAGGGCGGATTGCTGACCTCGACGATGATGGCGCCCGCGCTCGGGGCCGCGTCCGCGGGGCTGCTGCATGAGAGGGCGCCGGGCGGTTTTTTTCTGTATTTAGGCGGTTAGTGTTCGGTTGTCATGATTGGTGTCTGCGGGTAAGATTAGGTTCGGCCGGGACGACGCGATTCTGCTTCGCGAGGAGTTCTAGGCTCATGTAGCGGCGACCTTCAGTCCATCCTTCATGTTGTTCGGCGAGGCCGGCGCCGACGAGGCGGATGAGAGATGGGCGGCCAGGGAAGATGCCGACGACATCGGTGCGGCGTGGATTTCCTTGTTGAGTCGCTCTAGGGCTATCTGGAGCCGCCCCAAGGCGGTCCTGCACGTAGCTGACGAGGCGTTGGGTACCGGGCTCTGCCTGGTGGATGCGGTTATCTGCCGCGATCCAGCACGCGGATCGCCGGGAGGTTTAATGTCGTTCAGCAAGTGGTGATGCCCGTTTCGGTGCGTGAGTCGTGGACGGTGCTGAGTGAGGCGACCGTGAACCGGAAGCTGTCCGCGGTCGACGTGTTCTACCAGTACGCCCCGCCAGCGTTGATCTGGACGAGCTGCTGGTGACCTGGCGACCGGTCCAGGATCATTCGGTTCTGGTCAGGGCACCACACGCGGTGCTTGATCTGGTGCTGCGTGGATCGCCGAGCAGCACCAGGTCGCCTCGACGCTCCCCCGCTCCGTTGGAGTTACACTATCATGTCGCAGATCGACTAGATTAATTCATTCCAGACCCTAAGGCGTGCAGCGCCCCGCGACACAGTGTGCGGGAGCGTGACGCGCGGGGTTAGGCATCTGCGAAATGTTGTTCGAGCCAGTTCAGCAGGTCGCCGAATTCCCGTGACATCGTGGTATCCGTTGCGGTGAGAACGACCTGATGGCCATTACCGTCCACGGTGATAGTGTAACTCATTGCGTCCGGGGCATGTCGGGGTCCTGCATCCGCAGGCACCTCGGCGGGCTCAGCAGCCTTGGCTGCTGCCAGAAGCTGCGCCAGCTCCTGCGCGGCGGGCTCCGGAAGGTTTTCAGTGTTGACGACACGCGGCGGGAGGCCGAGGTTGATCGCCGCCGCCAGCCCGCCATGCGTCGTCAGAGTTACCTTCATGCCACCACCGCTGCGCTGGCCCGAAACCCTCGCGCAGTCACCGGGGAGCCAAAGCGTTGGTCTGTGGAGTCAGCGCCGCCAGACCGTCCCCGCCCGCCCGAGTGCCCGCCGCCGCCGGTAGGCCGCTGATCCGAATGCCGACCTCTCGCCACGCGGCGAGCACAGCCTGCTGCTCCGCGCTGCGTGCACCGTACAGTTCCTTGGCCTTGAAGTACGTGGTGTCCGCGAAGTCCTGGAACTGAGTTCTCGCACTCGATGCCTTCAGGGCCTCATACCAGATATGCCCGGGAGCCTCCCAGGCGAAGCCGCCGATGCCCACCGCAGTCAGGTAGAACGCCTTGTTGGGGATGCCGGAATTGATGTGCACACCACCGTTGTCCCCTTCTTCGGTGTCCGGCAACTCGACGAACTCGCTCATGTGGTCGGGTTGCGGATCCTTGCCGAACAGGCTGTTGTCGTATGCTGTTCCGGGGGCTTTCATGGAGCGCAGGGCATCTGCTTCGATTCCCGGGGTGAATATCTCGCTTCCGATGAGCCAGTCCGCTTCCTCGGCTGATTGCTCATATGACCACTGCTTGACCAGCGAACCGAAAACGTCCGACATGTGTTCGTTGAGTGCACCTGATTGAGTGTGGTACTCAAGTCCGGCGGTATGCTCGGTGACCCCGTGCGTCAACTCGTGGGCGATCACATCGAGAGATCCGGTGAAATCGGTGAAGACTCTCCCGTCTCCATCGCCGAATACCATCTGCTGGCCATCCCAAAATGCGTTGTTGTAGTTCCTGCCGCGGTGGACGTAGCCGTCCAGACGCATCCCGCGGTCGTCAATCGAATCACGCCCGTGGACTTCTTGGTAGAACTGCCGAGTGGTTCCGAGCCCGTCGAATGCGCGATTGACGGAGCTGTCGGCCGACTCTGGTCCGTCCTCCGATCGAGCCAGCACTGCGCTCGGGAGATAAGTACGGTTCTGGCAGTCGAAGATGGTGCGCCGGCCGCCGGTAGGGGAGGCGACTGCCCCGGCGAACGACGCCCGTACCGCTCGCTCACCCCGCAACCGGGCGTTGCTCAGCAGGGTGCTCAAGGCGGCTTCGCGGATGTCCCGTTCGTCACTCTCGAGGAGCTTGCGGAGCACGTGCGGGGGGGTGATGCAGTTCAGCGTGATGCAGTTCAGCGGGCGCAAGGCGCTGGTCATGAGACACCTCGTACGGGGTAGGGCGGGTGAAGGAGCAGAAAGTACTCCGATGGCGGCCGCATCCGCCGACACGGTGTGCACCTGAGCCAGACACACCGGGCAGGGGAACGCGACACGCCGGGTTAGAGGTACTGGCCGGTGCCTCGGGTTCCGGGCTCTGCGGGCGGGCTGCCGGGCTGCATCCCGGGTGGGATCATCCCGGCGGGTAGGCCGCGGCGCATCTGCTCCAGCTGCATCCGGGCGGCCATCTGCTGGGCGAACAGCGTGGTCTGGATGCCGTGGAACAGGCCCTCCAGCCAGCCGACCAGCTGAGCGTGGGCAACCCGCAGCTCAGCATCGCTGGGAGTGGCGTCCTCGCTGAACGGCAGCGATAGCCGCCCCAGTTCCTCGCGTAGCTCCGGAGCCAGGCCCTGCTCCAGCTCACGGATCGAGGACTGGTGGATTTCCCGTAACCGGTTGCGACTGGCCTCGTCCAGCGGCGCGGCCCGTACCTCCTCCAGCAGCTGCTTGATCATGCTGCCGATCCGCATCACCTTGGCGGGCTGCTCGACCATGTCGGAGATGTCTTGCCCGCCGTGGTCGTCGATGGTGCCTGCGGGCACCGGCTGGCCGTCCGGCCCGATCACGATCACCTGCTGCGCATTCGGTTCACTCATCACTCCATCC
>JBOHGX010000101.1:0-18573 GCA_050700255.1 Pseudonocardiaceae bacterium | reverse complement strand
CCCCCACCCCGAGGATGCCGGGGTCGGCGAGCGGGTTGCGGGTGTGGCCCTGCATCAGCGCTCCTGCGAGCCCCAGCGCGATGCCCACCCCGATACCGAGCACGGTGCGCGGCGCCCGCAGCGAGCGGACCACGATGTCGTCCTCGGTGCCGGTTGGCGACCAGATCGCGTCCCACACCGCGCCGATCGCGATCGGCTTGGCCCCGACCGCCAGGCTGGCCAGCGCCGCGAGTGCCAGCAGGACCAGCAGCCCGGTGACAACCAGCAGGCGGCGTCGTCGCAGCCCACCCGGGCTGGCCGAGACGGTCGCCGGTGGCTGACCACGTGGTGGCGGACGGGTGGCGGTCGACGTCACGAATTGTCTCCTCCCGTCCCTCGATCGAGCGTCACTCACTTAGGCTTGCCTACAGTAAGTTAGAGGAGGCTAAATACCTAGACCCGGGTGGACGCTTGCCTACCTACCGATCGGGCTGCAGGTGCCGCCGCCGTGGCTACGAGGTCGTTGCGAAACCCTTCATGTCGTCGAGAACCAGGTCAGCGGCGATCGGCCCGATGCCGAGGTACCAGACGTCGTCCCGTACCTCGTGTGCCCGGCCACTGGACACCGCGCCGAGTCGCTGCCACAGCGGGCCCGCCGTGACCATGTCCTGCTGGGTCTCGCCCAACGAGGAGTAGAAGAGCAAGTCACCATCGGCTAGGAAGAGTTGCTCCGGACTGATCTCGACAACGGTCTTGTTGACCTGTTGGGTTTGCGGACGGGCGAAACCGGCATCGCGCAGGATGGTCCCGATGAACGAGGCCTCCCCGTAGAGCCGGATGTTGGTCGGGGTGAACCGGAGCATGCTCACCTCCAGCGTGCTCGGGTCACCGAATTGCTGGCCGACCTGCTGCGCCTTCTGCTGGTAGTCCGCCAGGATGCGCTCGGCCTCCTCCCGCTTGCCCAGCGCATCCCCCGCCAGCAGGAAGTTCTCCTTCCAGGCCACCCCGACGCTCTCGGCGAACACGGTGGGAGCGATCCCGCTGAACTTCTCGTAGAGGGCCTCATGACGCAGCTTACTGGACAAGATCAGGTCCGGCTGCAAGGCGGCGATCTCCTCCAGGTTTGGCTGGGTGACGGTGCCGACCAGCCGCACGTTCTGGGCGCGATCGGCCAGGTAGGACTGCAGCCCGGTGTTGGCGTCGGCGCGGACCGCCCCCACCGGGGTGATGCCGAGGGCGAGGACCGAGTCCAGCTCACCGGTGTCGAGCACGACCACGCGCGCCGGGTTGCCGGTGATCTCGGTGCTGCCCATCGCGTGCTGTACGACCCGGGAAGCGGCGTCGGCCCCACCCGCGCCTGCTGACCCTCGATCCTCTCCCGAGCCACCGCAGCCACCCACCACCAGAGCAGCCAACGCGAACACCACCACGATCAGTCGACGACGTCGTCGCATCGCACTCCTCCGAGCTGATCAGGTCAGGCTCACCTAACAGAGAGGAAAATAACCCAAAAGGGATGTCTCCGCACCCGTCCGGGGCTTGACGGCTACGGCGGCGCAGGTCACACCGCCAGGAAGCGGGAATGCCCCGGCTTGCGTCACCGGTTGAGCACAGTGCTGTTTGAACACAGTGCTGTTTGAACACAGTGCTGCCGTCAGCGCCGCGAGGAAGATCGGATGGGGTGGTGCCGTGGACGCGGAACCGACGTCCACGGGCACTGCACAGCTACCTCGCGAGGTCTGGGTGCTGGTCGTGGTCAGCTTCGTGATCGCGATCGGCTTCGGCATCGTCGCGCCCGCGTTGCCGACGTTCGCCCGCAGCTTCGATGTCAGCGTCACGGCGGCTTCGATCGTGGTGAGCGCGTTCGCGTTCATGCGATTGGCGTTCGCGCCGGCCAGCGGCAAGCTGGTCTCGGCGTTCGGTGAACGACCGGTTTACATCTCGGGCATCACCGTGGTCGGCCTGTCCACCGGCGCCTGCGCATTCGCCGCGGGCTACTGGCAGTTGCTGGTGCTGCGGGCGCTGGGCGGTATCGGATCGACCATGTTCACCGTCTCGGCGGTCGCGCTGTTGATCAGGCTTACCCCACCGCCGCTGCGTGGCCGGTCCACCAGCCTGTGGGCCACCAGTTTCCTGCTGGGTAGCGTCGCCGGTCCGTTGGTCGGCGGCGGGCTGATCGCCGTCTCGCTGCGCGCACCGTTCGTGGTCTACGCGGTGGCGTTGTTCGTCGCCGCCGCGGTGGCCTGGGTTTTCTTACGGCGCTCCACGCTGGCCGATGCAGTATCGGCCGGCGACGCCCCGGCGCTGACTGTCCGTGCGGCACTGGGAAACCCGGCTTACCGTGCCGCGCTGGCGTCCAACTTCGCCAACGGCTGGGCGCTGTTCGGCGTGCGGGTGTCGCTGGTGCCGCTGTTCGTCGTCGAGGTGCTGAATCGGGGGGAGTCGCTGGCCGGGTTGGCGCTGTCAGTCTTCGCCGCCGGCAACGTTGCTGCGCTGACCTTCTCCGGCAGGCTCGCGGATTCTCTCGGCCGCCGCCCGCCGATGCTGGTGGGGCTGGTCGTCACCGGTGGCGCGACGATCTGGCTGGGCTTTACCGGTGCAGTGCCGGAGTTCCTGGCTGCCGCTCTGGTCGCTGGGATGGGGACCGGGCTGATCACGCCGGCACAGGGCGCCACCGTGGCCGATGTGATCGGCTCGCGGGCCAAGGGCGGTCCAGTGCTCGCAGCCTTCCAGATGACTGCCGATATCGGTGCGATCCTCGGTCCGATCGCGGCCGGGCTGCTCGCCGATCAGCTGTCCTACGCTGCGGCCTTCGCCCTGACCGGCGGCATCTCGCTGCTTGCCGCGGTGGCCTGGCTGCGCTCACCGGAGACACTGCCCCAGGCACAGGACAGCACCGCAACCGACATCGCCGCCGAATGCGGCTGCCGCGACGAAGGCCCCGAGGTACCGACCGGGCAACGGGTGGCTGGGCGGCCGCGCCCGCCGCAGGCGTGACGCTCAGCTCATACTGACCCCGATCAGCGCACCCACCAGGTAGGTCGCTACCGCGGCGATCGCGCCGAAACCCACCTGGCGCAGCCCGCCCAGCCACCACGAGCGGGTGGTGAACCGCGACGCGAGCGCCCCGGCCACGAACAACCCCACCGCCCCCGCACCGAGGCCTGCGGCCAGCGACTCGAAGCCGAGCAGGTAGGGGATCAGCGGGATCAGGGCGCCGATCGCGAAGCACAGGAATGACGAGCCGCCGGCCACCCAGGGGGAGGGTTGCTCGTCGGGATTCACCCCGAGCTCCTGGTTGATGTGCACCCGGACCGCCAGCGACGGGTCGGCGTGCACCTCGTCGGCCACCTGCTGCGCGGTCCTGCGGGTCAGCCCCATCTGCGTGAAGGAGGTGACCAGCTCGGCCTTCTCCGCGGCCGGGTGCCGGCGTAGCTCGTCGCGCTCTACCGTGACCTCGGCTCGCACGGCGTCGTTCTGGGTCTGGACCGACGCGTACTCGCCCAGCGCCATCGAGAACGCACCGGCCACCAGCCCGGCCATCCCGGTCAACACGATCAGGCCGGCACCTGCCCCGCCGCCGCCCACTCCGGCGACCAGCGCGATGTTGGTCACCAAACCGTCCATCGCGCCGAAAACGGCCGGTCGTAGCCATCCTCCGGATAGGTCCTGGTGGACGCGCCCGACCTCGTCACCTGGATCGACAGCCATCCCGCACCTCCGTGGCGCCGTCGCCGACCCACGGTACGGAGCACATCGGGTCCACCCGGGACTCAGGTTCACCTCGCCATGGGCAGCCTCACCTGCGCACCGGATGGATGGCTACGCTGATCGGGTGCCTCGCCCGTCCCGCACCGTCCTCGACGGGCTGGGCACTGTGGCGCGGCTGGGCTGGCCACGGTGTTTTTGGTCTCGGGGCTGCTGAAGGTGGTCGATCCGGCCCGCCCCGAACGGCATTGAGCGTCGACGGATAGCTGCGCGCGGATCCGGACAGACAGTGCGATCGTGCCGGGCATCCGGCCGGATAGGCAGGGAGGGGACAGGTCGTGGGCGGCGCCGAACGGGGCGAGGCAAAGCGCAAGCAGCAGGCTGCCCAGGCGGTGACGGCGGCCCGCGGGGATGGCGGACCCAGCCGTGGGACAGTGGCCGCAGTCGCCATCGTCGTCGCGCTCGCCATCGTCGTCGGGCTCGGGCTATGGCTGCAGAACCGCAACAAGCCGGATGACCTCCCCGCCGCGATCCCGGTCGCCGCCGCCGGTCCGGAATACCCGGTGACGCTGCAGGGCGACACCGTGGTCACCGGAAGCCCCCAGGCCCCGGTGACCATCGACGTCTACGAGGACTTCCTGTGCCCGGGCTGCGCGGAGTTCGAGAAGCTCTACCATCCCCAGCTTGCGCAAGCCGCCGCGGACGGCACGGCACGGGTGGTGTACCACCCGGTCGCCATCCTCGACCGTTATTCGGAACCGGCCGGGTACTCCACCCTGGCTGCCGGTGCGATGTTCTGTGCCGCCCAGGCCGGCATCTTCCCCCGGTTCTACGCCAGCCTGTTCGCCACCCAGCCGGCTGAGGGCGGTCCGGGGTGGACCAGCGCCCAGCTCCAGCAGCTCGCTCGCGACCTGGGTGCCGGCGACGGCGTTGCGCGCTGCATGCAGGCCGGTACCGACCGGCGGGTGGCCGCCTCCACCGAGATCGCCAGGCGTTTCGTCAGCGGCCTGCGACCCGATGGCCGGTTCGGTACTCCGAGCGTCGTCGTGAACGGCACGCTCGTCGACATCGGCAACCAGGGCTGGTTGGACCAGGCACTGAGCCGCGCCCAACGCGGACCTGGTCCTGTTGCGGGGAGGATCTTCGGTCTCGTGTACGGTGGCCTACGCGCCGCAGGCCTGTGGCGATCTCTTCGGGGCTGTAGCGCAGCTGGTAGCGCACCGCACTGGCAGTGCGGGGGTCAGGGGTTCGAATCCCCTCAGCTCCACCGATGAACGCCCAAGTCACTGAACTGGGCGTTCGTGCTTTTCTGGTGTGCGAGTCCCCTCTTCTGCCGGTCGCTATGGAAGTGGAGATGTCAACGCTGCATCCCGCTCACGCCGCATGAGTGGATGACGTCCGACCATGCTGCGATGGGCATCTGTCTGCACGCGCGAACCGGCCCCGAAGTGAACCGCCTCGGTGCAGCGGGCGCACGGAGCGGCGTCAGCGGTTGTTGTACTCGTCGTCGGTACCGTGCTCTGTCCGGTCTGCTTCGGTCGTTTGTCGCTGGGGACGGCTTTGGTGATGGCCAGGTGGGGTCATGAAGCGGTCGGGGTCAGCGCCGTGCCAGTGCCATTTGTCGGCGGGCGTATGGATGGCGTCGCCAGCGCGGATCTCCTTGATGTCGCCACCGCGGGACTGGACGAGACCCTTGCCTTCGGTGACGTAGGGGTTTGCCTGACGGCGTGGGAGTGCCACGCGGTGCGGCCGAGGGCGTAAACCGGAGCCCGGGCCTGAGCGTGCCGGGTAGGGGTGGTCGGTGCCGGCGGCTATGGTGAAGTCGTGACCGCTGCACAGGCCATACCGGAGCCGCAGGGGCTGCTGGCGACGGCATCGCCGGCGGTGGTTCGTGCTGCGCTGCTGCCGGAGGACGTTGCCCGCTTCGATGAACAGTGGCGTGCGGTCATGGGGGCTGCTACTGATTCCTACGACCTGGGCGCCGTGCACCATCTTCTCGACTATTGGCGGCAGATAGCTCGCCTTACCGTGGGGCTGGGACAAGACGGGTATCGCCAGATGTTGGTGCAGGCCGAGCGCACTGCGCGGACCGGGGAGATGCCGGCCGACTCGGTGCCGATCGAGGAGGTTCGGATCCGGCTTGCCGCCCGGATCGCTGCCGGGCCTCGCTGATCATCCCCGGATGTATCGGATTGTCGTCGATCAGGAGACTGAGGAGCAGATCGATGCTCTGCCGTACGAGGCATTGGCGCCACTCGCCGAATTGCTCGATGTCCTGACGATCGCGCCGTGGAACGGCGATCCGATCAACAACTCCAATCCGGGGGGTCCGTTGCGGATGTGGCCCTTCGGCATTGCGGGCATCCTCACCTACCTGATTCTTGAGGATCAGCGGCGCGTCGACCTCGTCCGCGTTGTCTGGGTCAGCTGACGGCCCAGCAGGTCAGGACCTGGGAGACCTGGGACCTGGTCAGTCATGAGGCGAACCGAGCATCCCAGAGCACCGCGAATCAAGTCGGTGGAGCCCGTCGAGCACGCGTTGCATAAGCTGTTTGTCGCCTATGTTCCTAACTGGCGTCTCGTGCTGTGGAGACCTTCGCCACGGCGGCGAACCCATCAACTTGAGCAACTTGACGGCCACATGCGACGGATACGGGTGAATCTTCTTGTTCTCAACACCCGAATACGTGAACAGCAACGTCACTTTAAGGTGCCGAAGCTGGTTAAGTCGGTGGCCATCTTCCGGCTTCATCTGATACCGCGTGATCAAATGATACCGCGTGATCACAAATACATGATTAGTTAGCACACGCTCGTCCAATTCTTCCAACATCACAAACGTGTGAGGTCGGACGTTCGGCAAAAAACGGGTCAGTAGCCCGGTTGAACACCTGAACCGGCGTGACGTGCGGCTGAAAGTAATGGTGGCTCACCAGCTCGCTCACCGCGTCGACACCGACATCAACGCGCGCGGCTGCCACTGGTCCCACAACCAATAGGTATGCCGGATACAGTACCCGCAATTCAGCGGACAACCCTGAACGAGGTTGAGGCTCAAGCCACTCTTGCGGTACTCCACCACCTCACGCGCACGCTCCGGAAGCCGCTCAACCTGCTCCCTACTCAACAGCGGAACAAACGTAGCCAACCGGAACTCCCGAAACTGGGCCGCTGAAGCGGCGTGCATCGGGAGCGTAAGCGGGTAATGTCAGAATCGCTAGGAGATTTCTAGGTATTTCTCGAAACTCTGCAACTAGATCTGTTGGAAGAATCACTCGCCATCATCAGGTACCTCTGGCGCGAGGTCATCCATGGCCCGCGCGATGATGGCTCGTGCAGACCTGCCGTAGCTGGCGACCGCCGCTAGCTCCTCGAAAGCGTTGCCGTACAACTCGATCTCTTGCGGCTGGCGAAGATCGAGTGCAGCGGACATGGTCTCCACGAGTACTTTCTCGTTATCATACAACCAGAAGCCATGCCAGGGGGCAGTGGTGTATTGTGTTTCAAAGCCGATAATGCCGAGCCGCACATTGGGCAATTGTGATAATGAAACCAATCGGTCTAGTTGTCCGAGCATTACGTTTGGTGGACACAAGCGGAGCCGCAAGACCGCTTCAGGTAGGACGAATTGGAATCGCTTATCTGGGCGATACAAGATTTCTTGTCTCTGCATGCGCCCTTGTACCGCGCCATTGATGTCGTTCGGCAGCTTAAGCATGCGGATACTTTCGGCGAAACGTGCCCGCGCATACTCGGCCGTTTGGAGGAAGCCTGGAATAACTGTAGCTTCGAATACACGAAATAGTCGAGTCCTTTGGTCTAGTCGAGCTATTTCGCTTTGCCGCGGTCGAAAGCCGGTTCGAAAAATGCGTTGCCAATCAGCGTACTGTACCTCAAAGGTGTGCAAGGAAGTGAGAAGGGCCTCCATTTCGCTCTCACTGTTTGTGGTGCGTGTCCACGCTCGGATTTCGTCGTCGGTTGGTGTCTGGCGACCGTTCTCTAGCTTGGAAACCTTGGAGGGCGGCCATGACAACGACTCCGCAAGCTGCCTGCCGTTGAATCCGGCTTGTAGGCGTAGATCGCGGAGTCGTTTACCTAGCGCGTTGCGTGCTTCAAGGACGTTCGATACGTCCGAAGCCCTGTTTTGCGGCAAAGTCGTCCCGTTCAACGGCGTGGTGCCAGGCGGCATCGCGCCAGTAATTATGCTGCACGATCTCGGCTGAGTCGTCGATGACCTCGCCGCCAAGAAAACGGTCGTTCTCGTCAAAATGCACACGCATCAACTTGCGCGAGTCGAACAACCAGTAATCGTGGTTGGGTAGCCTGATTTCCTGCGCCTGATTGCGGGTGAGGTAGCGGATGTTCTCACCGGCCGCGACCGTAAATTGTGATGCCCACAAACCAAATCGGCTGTAGTCAGTAAGAGGCACACTGACCACTCGCGCCCGTGAGTACGTGCGTCCCTCAATCCGTGCCGAACGGACCATGCTTAGCCAACTATCGGACCAGGAAAGATCATCCGGTTCGCCGGCGAGAAATTTCCGTACTGACTCATTTTCGTAGGGAGCGTCGTAGCGGTCCCGCACCTCCAACCGAAATACTGTGTGGTCAAAGGAGTGGAAGAGTTGCCTAAACTCAGGACCAGGCTGAATTAGCTGGCTCAGTGCCCGCCCTCCAAGTAGCGACGTGTGTAGAACTTCAGTACCTCTTCTGGGATCTCGATCAAGCTCTCGTGAGGAGGAACAGCGCCAATGTCTGCGAGTACTTGCGGGTCGGTCACCCTCCACCCCTGCGCGATGTAAGTCTTGCGGTCCTTCCTGTCCGTCGCGAACAACGTAGGCGAACCGTCAATATGCGAGTCAGGGTCTTTGCCGAGGAATCGAGCGTGCATCGTGCCCCCTGTGCGAAATTTCGTGAACTTTCTACCATCGTGACGTACCGCGCTCGACACGTCAACAGGGAGCAAGAACGGTGCTATGCGGCTAGTTGAGACACCTACCGACTGATCCACGTCCACGCGGGCTGAGCCTGCGGCGAGGTCGTTGCTCAGCTTGATGCGAGCTGACTGACGTGAGGCGGGAGGCGCGGGTGCCATCTCTGTCTCGGCGGCACGCGTCTGGCTGCCGGATCATGGGGTGGTGCGGCCTGGGGGAGGGTCGGTGTCTGCCCGGCGGCCGGTGCGCGCGTTTTGGGTGCCATTACCTGAAGGCACCAGTCCGTGAGGAGTCCCACGGAGGCTAGAGGTGGGCGTCGTGGCAGAACAGGGCCGTCCAGAGGCACGGCTCGCCGAAGCGGGGGGACTCGGGTGGCTCGTGGCGCATGCGGCGTAGTTCCACTTCCCTTAGGTGGGAGAAGATCCAGCGCAGGGACTCCGGCGTGTAGGCGAGGCCGCCATACAAGCCGCAGTGGCGGTAGAAGTCGGCGTCGGGGAGCTCGGAGCCCATCTCGCCGGCCGCGAAGCTGGCGAGGGCGAGATGTCCGCCGGGGGCGAGGGACCGGTCGAGGAGGTCGAGGTGCGGCGGTGCGGTGGCAGGTGGTGGAAGCAGCCGAATCGTAGATCAGGTCGTACGGGCCGCGCAAGTCGGTCGCGGTGAGGGCGAAGGCGTCGCCGCAATGAAAGTGGATCTCGGCGCCGGCCTCGCAGGCGCGATCCTTGGCCCAGGCGATGGTCGTCGGGGAGAGGTCCACGGCGTCCACCGTGAATCCGGCCGAGGCGAGGTGTAGGGCGTTGCGGCCGGGGCCGCAGCCCAGGTCCAGGGCGCGGCCCGTGGTAATCAGGCCGCGGTCGAGGTAGGAGATAAGGTTCTCGTCCGGTTTCGCCACGAAGAACGGCACGGGCCTGGAGCAGTCCGTGTAGAAACTGTCCCACCAGCAGGCCGCCCTCGGCTGTCCAGCGGTCGGCCTCCGGCGCGAACAGCCCGTCCAGGAGCCTCAGCACGTCGTCCACCGTGCGTATGCTTCGGTCCATCTGGCCCCCTTCCAGCGGAAAACGATCTTAGGATCAGAAAGATCACGAAAGTCCAGCTCAAATGGTGTGAGCGGACGGTATGGGCGGGCCTCCGGCGGGCTCGGGCGAGGGCAGGAATGCGTGCCCGTGCGGCAGTTCGATGATCGGGCCGTCGACGTCCTCGCTGGTTTCGATCGACCGCCGCTGTAGCCGGTGGGCTGACTTTGGCTTGGCGACATCATCCGGACGTTCGTGTGCTCGGCGACCGCATCAGGGGAAGGATCGTCGCGTGCCGAGCCCTCGCCGCTGGGCGCTCGTGCGCAAGACACCGAATGGCCAGGACCCCGTAGGGCTGCGGGTTCCCACCAGGCCGGTGGCGAACTGGTCGAGGGTGCACCGGACCGCACGGCGGCAGAGCGACTGGTACTCGGTGCTTCGGCGTCGTGGAGACCGTCCGGGCGCACATCGAGGAAGCGATCCTCTCCGGTCCTCACGAGTACCTGCGTGACCTCAGCAAGCGCGTACGGTTCTACTTCCTGCCGGTGGCCGCGCTGCGCCGATCGAACAGCCTGCGCGAGCATCACGGCATCGTCGACGCCGTGAGCCGCCGCGACGAAGGCGACGCGCGTGACCTCGTCCGCACACATGTTGCAGACACCCACGATGACGCCGCCCGGGCGATGGCAGGCAGCACAGGGGCGTGGTCCATTTCGAGCAGTCCGGCCCCCTGCCTTATGAGCACGTAGCGCCTGGCCCGGTCCATGGGCACCGCCTGAGGCCTGCATGAAACGCCCGTGCGGACGTGTAGGCGACGAGGTAACCGTTCCGGCAGTCCCGTAGCAAGCTGGTGGCAGCTAATTGTCGTTGCGTCGAAGTGGTTTCGGCGTCCGCACGACGCAGCCGGGCGCGGTCGTAATGGTGCGCAGGGGCGCTGAGCAGGTCAGTGATTGTCAGAAGCGCACCGCTGATCTGCGTGAGAAGGCCGCCGAGCGCGATCAGCTCCTCGCGACCCAGCGCGGTCTTCGGTAGCGCCCGGTTCACCTGATGCAAGATCTCGACGACCCGGTCGAGCTGGTCGACTGGGTCGTTGGTGGTGATGGGCAATGACCTCGATACGGCGGTGCGCCGCCGTTGTCTGGTTATTCCGGTGGTCATGGCTTGGATGGCTGCGGGCATGGCGGCTGCAGAGGTACCTGAACCTCACCGAGCAGCACGGTCAACGGCGGATGCACTAGCTGCACAACTCCTCCGACCCGGACCGCTCCACCCTTCGACCCCAGATCTGTTGGCCCTCCCACTCGCACCTTGCGACTGATCTTCGGACCTCAACGCTGCGGACTTCGTCAGGATACGGGCGGGATCCAACTGCGAGCAATGTGAAGTTGAATAAGTTGTGAACTACGGACGTCTACTATGAGATATTGCCACCCTGGTGAGGCGGCTGGAGCCGCTACAATCGCTCGCCGTCGGCAGTCAGTCGCTGTGCCTAGTGCGCCTGTTCGGCCATGCTGACACTATTCTCCAATTACCAGACCGCCACATTGCCAAGCTCGCTTACCTAAGACGAGTAGCTGTAGTGATCTGGACAACCGCGGCCACCACGGGGATCGCTGACGTGGCCAGGACAGCTGATGGAGATGGCAGGAATGTCGCCAGCAGCGACAACCTTTGTGAAGAGGGTCAGGTGCAGCCGCGCGAGAACCAGCGGAGGCGCGTGGCGGCCGAGGTGCAACGCGCGAAAGCCGAGGGCTTCGAGCGTGGAGGGTAGGACCGCCACGGCACCCGATGGAACACCCCCGGCAGTCCCGGCCGGGGTTCTGGGGTCGTTTGTGTTTAGTACCACAACGGCAGTCGAGTGCTGGCGCTCGGAGAACCGCCCTTGATCGCCACTTGGGAAGAATTAACCGTGTTATGCGCGGCTGATCGACGGTCGTGGTGGTCCGTTGCGGCTCGAAGGAATCGTCGTTGAAGAGGGCCGCCACCAGATCTGGTGGCCAGCCCGATGCCAGGGCCTCCTCGCGCGCGGCCTGCGGGGAGATCTCCTCGAAGCGCACCGGCATGCCCAGCGCATTGCCGAGCGCGGTTACCTGCTCGGCAGTGGTCAGGGCCTCCGGTCCAGTGAGCACTGGCCTGGTCCCGAGTAGGTCGTCGGGGGTCAACGCATGCACCGCCACCGCCGCGATATCTGCCTCGTGGACCAGGGCACGCACCTGCGATCCGAACGCTTGCCGCACGACGCCCTCGCGGATCTGCGGTGCCCAGCTCAGGGTGTTGCTGGCGAAACTGGCGATATGTAAGAACACCCAGTCCAGCCCTGAACGCTGCACGGCGCGTTCCAGCTCGGCGTGGAACTGGTGGATTGGACTGATCTGCCGCTGCATCGCCGGGCGCACCCCGTCGGCCGAGCGGTAGACGACACGGCGCGCGTGCCGCTTGATGACGCCCAGCACGTCGTCCGCACCAGCGGAGGTCATGAACGGCCACACCAGGAATACCGCGCCGACATCGCGCAACGGTTGTTCCAGACTTGCCGGGTTGGAGAGATCACCACGCACCACCTCCACGCCGTCGGGAAGCACCGCAGCATCGGGATTGCGGGCCAAAGCGCGCACATCGGCGCCCGCCTCGGCCAGCTGTTTCACCACCTGTCCGCCGACAGTGCCGGTCGCGCCGCTGACGAGGATCTTGCCATGCTCTGCCGTGGAAACGCCTTCCATTCGTGCGCCGAGACGGCTCGCCCTGGCGTCCCGGTTCACGCTAAGAGCTCGACAAGACTTGAGGTCAAGACAGTCGAGTGCCGCCGGGCGGAACGCTTCCCGGGAGCGGTTCTGCTACGAGGGGGGGATGGATGCAGTGATGAGTGCTTCGGCGGCGGCCTGGACAGTGGCCGCGACGTTCGCCTCGCCCGCCATGGAGTAGCAGACGATGGCTCCTTCGTGCAGGCTCAATAACTGCACAGCGAGTTCGTCTGGATCCTTGACACCTGCTTCGGTGAGCAGCTCGTGGAACAGGGATCGGAGCCACTTCTTCTCCGCCACGACCGCCTGGCGGCCGGGATGTTCGGGCTCGGGGAGCTCGGCGAAGGCGTTGACGAAACTGCAGCCCCTGCTGCTGGGCGCGAGCCACTCGAACAGCACGTCGAACGGCACCAACGCTCGTTGCACCGGGTCGGGGTGCTCGGCGTCCAGACGTGACGTGATGAGAGCGCGCCAGCGGCGGTCACGGGCCTCCAGGTAGGCCACGATCAGGCCGTCCTTCGAACCGAACTGGTCATAGAGGGTCCGTTTGGTGACTCCGGACTCGGCGGCGATGGTGTCCACTCCGACCGCGTGGATGCCTCGCCAGTAGAACAGCTCGGAGGCGACTTCGAGGATGCGTCGGGCGCTCGGAGTCAGGCGCTTGCCCCGTCCGGCGAAGGTGTCCGCTGTCACTGTCGAAACCCCTTGCATTCACAGACCTGTGTACCTTAAGTTGGATGTACTTCACAGATCAGTATAGGAGCGGACATGCGGCGGACGATACGAAGACTAGGCAAGCTGCTGCGAGACGTCGGGTACGGGATCCACGCCGGCAACGCGATCCAGCATGGATTGCCGGCGCCCGAGGGTGCCCGGCGACGGCCGAGCCAACGGCCTGGGATCACCAGCGCGGAGGTTCATGCCTGGGTGGGGGGTCGTCGCTAGACGATCCAGCCGGGAAAGCGGACCCCGTGGGGCTAGCGTATCGCAGTGGCTGCCACTACCAGATGTCCGCTTTTCGGACGTAAAGCCGATCAGCTGCAAACCGTTCACCGCCATGATCCCACCAATCGGCGCAGCACACGCTATGACGGTTTAAGCGACATTAACGTCCATCGCCATGGAGACTCACTCGCTGGCCACGCTGGCCCAAGACCCAAGCTCAGTCGACTTCCGCCGCTGCGGTGGCGCACTGGCGCACATCAACAGCCTCGCTGAAGATGGGGAGTGGCTGTGTCATCTGCCTGAAGGGCACGACGACGTCTGTCGAGCTCCTGACGGCACCACGTGGTAGCCGGCGATCCGCAGCGCCGCATCCAGGCAAAGTGGCTGTAACAACAATCGCCTAGCGTCACACCCTATGGGCGACTTAATGGGCTCGCGGATCGGCGTCGAGGAGGAGTTTCACCTCGTCGATCTGCAGACCAGGAGAGCAGCGCCGGCGGTCGATGCCATGCTCGCCCAGTTGAACGGCGACTCCTTCGCACCGGAGCTGCAGCGCTCCCTGGTCGAGGCCAACACGTTGCCCTGCGAGAGCCTCGATGAGCTGCGTGCCGAACTGTGCCGGCTGCGTCGCCGGTTGAACGAGGTCGCCGATCCTCTCGGATTAGGCGTGGTGGCAACCGGAACGGTTCCGCTGGTCGACCTGCTCGGCACTGACATCTCGGCCGGCGCGCGCTATGAGCGGATGCAGCACGAATACCAGCTGCTGGTCCGCGAGCAACACATCTGTGGGGTTCAGGTGCACGTCGACGTGCCCGATCGGGACGTGGCGGTCGCCGTCATGCAGCACGTGGCCCTGCACTTACCGACGTTTCTCGCCCTGTCGGCCAGCTCGCCGTACTGGCGGGCGGTCGACAGCGGTTACGCCAGCTATCGCTGCATGGTCTGGCAGCGTTGGCCGACTGCCGGCCCGCCAGGGCCGATGCGTACCGCCGCTGACTACGACGCCATGGTCGCCGACCTGGTCGCCTCGGGAACGATCAGCGACCCCGGCATGGTGTATTTCGACATCCGCCCGTCAGCGCACCTGCCCACCGTCGAACTGCGGATCTGCGATGCCTGTCCCGCGGTGGACGACGTCGTGCTGATCGCCGGTCTGTTCCGGGCGCTGGTGCAGCGGGCCCGCGGGTGGGTTCAAGACGGCAGACCGTTACCCGAGACCCGCCACGAGCTGTTGCAGGCAGCGACCTGGCGGGCGGCCCGGTCCGGGCTGGAGGGTGACCTCGTCGACCTTGCCGGCCCATCCGGGCCGGCCCTCGTGCCACCGTCGCGGCTCATCGAAGGGCTGGTCGGCGAATTGCGGCCGGAGCTGGAGGCATCCGGCGACTGGAAACAGGTACGTGAGCTGTCCCAACGAGCCCTTGCCGCGGGCAGTTCCGCGGCCCGTCAGCGCCGGATGTTCGGCCGACGCGGCGAGCTCACCGACGTGGTTGACGATCTAGTCGCTCAGACTCGCGGTGAGTCGTTGCACCGCGACCCGCCGACCATGGTGCCGACGACGCCGACCTTGCTCGACGGCTACCTCGGTGCCGGTGATGCCGGTGCCCGTTACGACGAGGCGGTGGGGGCCAACGGCTGTGCTCTGCCGCACTATGGCTGGATGTTCCGGGTGCTGGATCGACTGGGAGCCCGCGGCATGGCCGCGGCGGTGTCCGCGCTGCGAACCGAGCAGCGAGCGCGGAGCGTGACGTTCCGGGTGACTAATGACGAGCCGGACCGGCTGTTCCCGCTGGACCTGGTGCCGCGCATCCTCACAGCCGAGGACTGGGCGACCCTGACGCCAGGGCTGATCCAGCGGGTGCGCGCACTGGAGGCGTTCCTGCACGATGCCTACGGCCGGCAGGAGGCCATCCGGGATGGCGTGCTGCCGGCATCGGTGGTCACCGGCGCATCCGGCTGGAGCCGCCTGGGGACGCTGTGCGGCCAGCGCACGGTGCGAGCCGCTGTCAGCGGGATCGACCTGGTGCGAGACACCGCCGATCGTTGGCTCGTACTCGAGGACAACCTGCGGGTTCCTTCTGGTATCGGGTACGCGATGATCAGCCGGCGGCTGGTGCGCAGCGTGTTGCCGGATCTGGAGCCACCCGCCGGCGTGGTGCCGCTGGACGGTGTGCCCAAGCTGCTGCGAAAGACGCTGCTGGCTTCGATTCCGGAGGGGCACGGGGACAGGGACGACGACGGGGCGATCGCTCTGCTGTCCGCCGGTCCCATCGACGCCGCGTTCTACGAGCATCGGCTGCTGGCCGAGCAGATGGCTCTGCCACTGGTCACTCCCGCAGAGCTCACGGTCACAGGCAGCGGCGTGTACGCGCACGGTCGCCATCTCGGCGTGCTCTACCGGCGGCTCGATGAGCAGACCCTGCTCGACGCGACCGGGGCCGACGGTCGTCCGATCGGGCCGGCGATCTGTGCGGCCGTGGCCGAGGACCAGGTGAGCCTGCTCAACGCGTTGGGCAACGGGGTGGCCGACGACAAACGGGTCTATGCCTACGTGCCGGACATGATCACCTACTACCTGGGTGAGCAGGTGCTGCTCGACAACGTGCCCACCTACCCGTGCGCTGACCCGCACCACCTCGCCGAAGTGCTGGACCGGCTCGACGAGCTGGTGCTCAAGCCGGTGAACGGTTACGGCGGTCACGGCGTCGTGATCGGACCGGAGGCCGACCGCTCCCAGCTGGCCGAGCTCGCCACCACCGTCGCGGCGCATCCTGAGGATTGGGTAGCCCAGGACGTGGTGTCACTGTCTACTCATCCCACCTTCACCGGCACCCGGCTGGAGCCCAGGGCGATCGACCTGCGCGCGTTCGTCCTGCTCGGCGAACGGGCTGAGGTGGCACCGGCCGCTCTGACCAGGGTCGCGTCCGGCGACAGCATGATCGTCAACTCATCCCGGGGCGGCGGCGCGAAGGACACCTGGATCTTGCGTTGAGAGGACTTCGCTGATGTGCGGCATCGCAGGCGAAATCAGATTCGACGAGAAGCCGGCCGACATCGCAGCGGTCACTACCATGACCGCGGCGCTGCACCGTCGCGGTCCCGATGGCTGGGGCATCCACGCCGGCGACGCTACCGCGCTCGGCCACCGCCGGCTGAAGATCATCGATTTGTCGGACCGGGCCGCCCAACCCATGGTCGACCCTGAACTGGGCCTGGCCGTCGTGTTCAACGGCTGCATCTACAACTACCGCGAGCTGCGCTCGGCGCTGGGCGCGGCCGGCTACCGTTTCTTCTCCGACTCCGATAGTGAGGTGCTGCTCAAGGCCTACCACCGGTGGGGTACCAGCTGTGTCGACCACTTCTTGGGCATGTTCGCCTTCGCCGTCCTCGAACGCGACAGCGGGCGGCTGGTGCTCGGCCGCGACCGGCTCGGGATCAAACCGCTGTATCTCTCGCAGACCGGTAGCCGGCTGCGTTTCGCCTCCACGCTGCCGGCGTTGCTCGCTGCGGGTGATGTGGACACCGCGATCAATCCGGTCGGGCTGCACCACTACCTGAGCTTTCACTCCGTCGTGCCGGCTCCCCACACGATTCTGGCCGGAGTCGAGAAGCTGCCGCCGGCCACTGTGCGCACTGTGTATCCGGATGGCCGTCGCGAAGATAGGGAGTACTGGCGGCCGGCATTCTCGCGAGGCGGTCGCGGTCTCGATATCGTCGACTGGCCGGGCGCGGTGCTGGATGCGCTGCGCCTCGCGGTGCAGCGGCGCATGGTCGCCGACGTTCCGGTGGGTGTGCTGCTCTCCGGTGGTATCGACTCCAGCCTGGTTGTGGCGTTGCTGGCCGAGGGCGGTTGGCCGGGGCTGCGCACGTTCAGCGTCGGATTCGAGGCTGCCGGCGGCGAGTCCGGCGACGAGTTCGTCTACTCCGACCAGGTCGCCGCACACTTCGGCACCGAACATCAGAAGATCATGGTCGAGTCGGACCGGCTGCTCCCGGCGGTGGACTCCGCCATCGACGCGATGAGCGAACCGATGGTCAGCCATGACTGTGTCGCGTTTTACCTCCTGTCTGAGGAGGTCGCCCGCTCGGTGACCGTGGTGCAGTCCGGGCAGGGTGCCGACGAGGTGTTCGCCGGCTATGACTGGTATCCGCCGCTTGCCGACGTGCCGCGGGACCAGGCCGTGGCGGCCTACACCAAGGTGTTCGTCGATCGCCCGCACGCCGAGCTGGCCGACCTGCTCGAACCGGAGTGGCTGGCCGGCCGCGACTTCGACTTCGACTCCGACCACAGCCGGGCATTCGTCGACATGCACTTCGGTGCTCCCGGTGCCGATACGGCGCTCGATGCGGCACTGCGCCTGGACACCACGGTCATGCTGGTCGACGACCCGGTCAAGAGGGTCGACAACATGACGATGGCGTGGGGGATCGAAGCGCGGGTGCCGTTCCTGGACCACGAGCTGGTCGAACTCGCCGCCGCCTGCCCACCCGAGCTCAAGCTCGCCGCGGGTGGGAAGGGCGTACTCAAGGCGGCCAGTCGCGGTGTGGTACCGGACACGATCATCGATCGGCCCAAGGGTTACTTCCCGGTTCCGGCAATCCGGCACCTGTCCGGTTCGTTCCTCGACCGGGTGCGCGACGCGGTCACCGATCCGGTGGCCAAGGACCGCGGGCTCTTCCGCCCGGACTGGCTGCAGCGCATGCTTGCAGATCCGAACACCGAGCGCACCACACTGGGGTCCAACGCCTTATGGCAGGTCGCCCTGCTGGAGATGTGGCTGCAGGACAGGGGGGTCTAGGTGGATGTGGCGGGCTCCGGGCAGGCCAACGGCTTTGCGCGGCGGCGCCGCGCCCGGCTCGCCGCCGAGCTGTCCGGCCTCGACTGGCTCGCCGCCGAGACCTGTACCTCACCGGCGCTGTCCCCGGATGGCTGCACCCTGGCCGTGGTCTCTGATCGCGACGGCACGCCGGGAGTCTGGCTGATCCCGCTGGTGCAGCCCGGCGAGCCGGTGCGGCTGGACACCGGCGAGGACTACGTACGGGTGGTGAGCTGGTCCCCCGACGGTGAGTGGCTGTGCCTGACGACCGCGCCCGGTGGCGGCGAGCGGACCCTGGTCCGTGCGCTGCGCCCGGACGGTTCGGATGCCCGGGTCGTCGCCGGTACCCCGGCCGGGATGGCGTCGATCGGCTGCTGGCAGCCCGGCGGGCACATCGTGGGCCTTGCGGAGAGCAACGCCACGGACCCGACCAGCCTTGACA